>JAHZJA010000941.1 GCA_022601155.1 Deltaproteobacteria bacterium
AGCGGCGGCCGTTGTTCGGCCGACAGCTGACGCCCCTGCGCTTGGAGTACGAGCGTGAACTCGCCTTTTTCAGCGTCGGTTCGGCGCATCTGGATGCCGACCGTGGCACCCGCGTCCTGGGACGAAGGCCCGGCCAGGTCGTAGTAGTTGAGAAACTCGTGGATCCGAATCTGGTCGGCAGAGACGACCCGGCCCTCGGCGATCATCCGCCGGGCCAGCGCGGGCGAGGCCTGCGAGTTGCTGTCGTCATTGCTCATGTACAGCACCACCGGATCGCGCGAGTCGGGGCACTGTGCTGGCTCCTCGTCGGTGGTGATCGGGGGCGTGGCCGTCAGCTCGTCGGGTGTCGATGCCGCCTCGGGCGGATTGCACTGCTCCGGCTCGCAGTCGGGGTCGGCCGACTCGGGGCAGATGCACTGGCAGACTCCATCTGGAACGCACAGCGCCGCGGGCATGCACACGCTGATCGCTCCCTCGTACCCGATGAAGCACCACTGGTCGCCCGGGCAATACGGCTGGTCTTGCTCGCCGAGGCAGAATCCGATGCAGGTTCCGTCGTTGTTGCGGTCGACGTCCCAGCACATCGAGCGCTCGTTGCAGTCGTCGATTCCGCTCGCGGGCCCGCCCTCCACCATGCAGGCTCCCCCGGCGCTTCCGGGCATGTCCGCGACCGGTGAGCAGCGCGTGGCGTTCCACTCGCCGCTGCCGTCGTTGGACCAGGGCATGCATTTTTCGCCGTCAGGGCAGTCCTGCGCCCAGATATCGCACTCGGTCCCGACACCGCCGCCGTCGGGGCTGTCGATGAACCCTTGGCCCCCGCCTTCCTCGTTGCCGTCGTCGTTGCCACCGCCCTGGCCCATGTCGCCGGGGGGGACGATGGGCGCGGCCACCCACTCCGCGTCGCCGCTCATCAGCGGCCCACCACCCCGGCACAGTGGGGCCGGCTCATTGGGTGGTCCCGTGGTCTCCGAGCCGGGGCCCAAGGCCGGGTTATCTCGACAAGCAGGGGCCAACAGGCCGAATAATCCGCAATACAGCCAAGCGCGTCGCATGGAATCACCTCCGCAGGTGCTTCCTGTGTATATTAGTTTTGGAGTTTAAGGAAACTAAAAAATCGAACATTTTGGAGGGTGTCGGACCCTGCGTCAGCGCGGACCGCTCCCCGCCATCCACGTCTCCTGCAGATGCAGCCACCAAACACCGTTGGGAGACCCCTCGCGACGTTGCATCAGTACCGTGCTCAACCGGGCCGTGTCTCCGGACGGTCGTCGGTGACGCTCGATGTAGGTCAACAGGCCCACCTCTCCGTGCACATGCCGAGGATCGATCGCCTCCACCGCAATCGAGCCCTTGGGACTGTCCCCCGCCCACGCTCCGTAGCCCGCGGACAGTCGCTCGATGAGCGGCTCGCGATGGGTCACCACCCCGGACGGCGAGACGATCGCAAATCCCGGCGCGAGGACCTGGGAGAAGCGCTCCAGCGCGCTGTCGCGATCGGCGAACCCCCCGTGGAACCAGTGCTCGAAGAACCCGTGCAGCGAGGTGATTTCGAGGGCGCAACTCTCAGCGAACGTCGGCATGCCGGGGGAGGGTACCGCGGTGGTCGAGCGTTGCCATTTGGCCCGTTCGACGCAGCCACGCCGCGTTGCGCCACGCAGGTGGGTTGGGTATGCGTGCCTGCTGACGATGATCGAGGACGGGAAGATCGTGACGGTGCTCATCGCCAGCCCCGCAGATGTCGTCGAGTACCGGTCGGTCGTGGAGGCCGCGGTGCTCGAGTGGAACGTCGAGGGCTCGGTCCAGGCCAAGGTCGTCTTCGTGCCTCAGCGGTGGGAGAAGAACACCACGTCGGAGCTGGCGGAGGACACCGACGCGCAGGACGTGATCAATCGGCAGGTCGGTGACGATGCAGACTGCGTCATCTCGCTGTGGTGGTATCGGCTGGGCACCGAGACGCCGCGGGCCGAGTCGGGGACGGCGGAGGAAGTCAAGCGTCAGCTCGCGGCGGGCAAGCACTGCTCGGCGTACTTCTGCACCCGTGCAATCCCCGAGCCGGCGCGTCGACGGCCCAACGGGGAGGACCAACAGCAGGCTCTGGGCGAGTTTCGTGGCTACCTGGAAGGCCAGGGATTGGTGCAAGAGTTCGGAGACGAGGACGAGCTACGACGCCAAGTGGAGCGTCTCCTGAACCGCTGGGCGGCAGACATCACCAAGGACCAGGCGAGGCGGAGGAAACAGGAAGAGGCTGCCAGCCTCATGGCCCCGCGCCGCCCCCCCGCGGAGGTGGTCCACTGGCCGGCGAATGCTCCCAGGCCAGGGATCACGCGACGAAGTCTCGTCCACACGATCCGGGAGCACCTGCGCCAACACCAGGCGCTACTGTCGTCCGATGCGTTCGGGGCAGGGGAGGTCGGCGAGGTCGCGCGGGCGGTCGAGCAGTGCATGGAGCCCTCGCTCGAGCTCGCCGTGGAGCTGGCCGAGAGCGACGACCAGATCAAGCAGGACGTCGCGCCGCTGGTGGTCGACTGGATCGAGGCGCTGGCCGTGCACCCCAGTCGGGGCGGTCGCGTCTGGAAGAACGCGATACGAGGATACGGCGGCTTGCTGCTGTCTCGACTGCTCGTGATGGCCGAGCTGCGCTCGGGAGAGCCCACGCTGTCGGCGGCCGTGTTTCACCGGAGCGTGCACATCCCCGAGCGCGGCCGCGTGCGACCGCTGCTCGAGGCGCTCGCCGGCCACCGCGTGTTTCGGGACGGCGCTGACCAGCTCATCGACCCCGATGCCGAACGCAAGTACACGCCGATCAGCGATCACATCGAGCCCATCCTCGGTCGGTACTCACCCGCCCTGACTCCAGCGGCGATCGACGGCTGCTTCGACCTGATGGAGCTGGTCGTCTCGCTCAAGCAGGTCGAGCTGGACGACCTCCCGGAGTTCGGCAAGTACACCTGGACGGCGCGGTCTCATCACTTCATCGCGGACGCACTTCGTCCCGTTCCGGAGGGCGCCGCGAAGACGTACGAGCAGCGGTCGATCGAACGACTGTTCTGGCGCGGCACCGATTTTCACGAGGTGGCCACGGGCTACGACGCGAGACTCGGCGGTGGGCGTGGAGTCCGGCGAGAGGCCTATCATCCCCTCACCCCGCTGCTCCATCGAACATCCGCCCATCAGCCGATCAAACCCTGGGGCGACATCTGGTAGCCGTTCACAAAGCATGCAGCTCACCGCCCGCCGTCCCCCCCAACTCCGCGTAGAAGGCTGCGAGTCGAAGGAAGCGTTCCCTCGGCCCGCCGCCCTCTCAAGCTCACGGACAAGGGTGAGAATCGAAGGAAGCACCCCATCGGCCCCGCCGTCCCCCCCAACCCTTCTGCGACCACGCAGCGGCCCCGGGCCGCGGAGTGCTCGCAGCAGGATTTGAACCTGCGGCCTACGGTTTAGGAAACCGTTGCTCTATCCGGCTGAGCTATGCGAGCGGACCCGGATTGTGATCCGAACCGACCAGAACTGCAACCGGGGGCCGGTCGGGTCCGAATTCGGCGTTTGCAACCGGGTTGGCACGACGACGGAAACCTCCGGGGGGGTTGGGGGTGGAACCCAGCGCTCCCGGAACGAGACCGCGGGGCGGAAAGATTCGACCATGCGATCGGGACGATGGTGTCTGATCCCCTTGGCGGCGACGATGGTCGCGTGCCAAGACCCGAGTTTAGTTGGGGTGCACGGCGGCGGAACGACCGACAGTCTGCATACCGAACACGACCTCGACGACCGTGAGGTCATCACGGCCGAGGCCCCGCCTCCACCGATCAGCGGCGGCACGTTGATCGTGATGGATGATGGTGAGACGGCCGTGGCCGCGGATCCGGACCGCGACCAGGTGTACGTGGTGGACCTGCTTGCGATGGAACTGCGGCACACGGTCATGCTGAGCGCGGGGGACGAACCCGGACGGCTTGCGGTGGACGCCGACGGCATCGTCCACGTGGCGGCCCGACGCGGCGGCGTGCTCGTCGATATCGATCCACGGTCGGGCGAGGTGGTGGAGCGGCGTCCGGTCTGCGCGAACCCGCGGGGCATCGTCTACGACGCCGACGCCGATGCGCTTCACGTGGCATGTGCAGGCGGAGACCTGGTGAGCCTCGAGCCCACGGGCGGAGCTCCGTGGCGCCGGGTGTCGCTGGGCGTGGATCTGCGCGATGTCCTGGTGACCGATGAGGGGCTGATGGTCACGAAGTTCAGATCGGCGCACCTGCTGCTGGTGGACGACGACGGCACGGTGATCGATGAGCACGCGCCCCCCAACCTGCTCGGAGAGGGCGGGGGCAGGCCCAACGATGAACTGCGGCCCAATACTGCGTGGCGCACCGTGGCGACGCACGACGGGGACTGGCTGATGCTCCATCAGCAGGCGACCAAGCGGCCCATCCACATCCCGACCGAAGACGATCATGAGCACGACGGAGGGTACGGCGGCGGCGACGATGAGTTCGGGACGAACTGTGGCCCGGTCACCCCCGTGGTCACGTTGGGCGACGAGCGCTACGTGACGCGCAGCTCACCGCTGCTGGCCAATACCGTGCTGGCGGTGGACGTGGCGATGTCCCACAGCGGAAACCGCATCGCGCTGGCCGTCGCGGGACGATCGGATCGCGGGAGGATCGCCGAATCGGGCGTGGGGTGGATTTCTCCCAGCGATCTACGCTCCAACCTCGACCCGGGCTGCGAAGACATCCAACGGTTGCCGCTGGTCTCGGGACAGTACACCGCAGTGGCCTTCGATCCCCAGGGCAACATCGTGGCCTTCAGTCGCGAACCCGCCAAACTGGATCGGATCGACCCCTGGACGGGGACACGGCAGCTGGTCGAGCTGTCGGATGACAGCCGAAAGGACAGTGGGCACGACCTGTTCCACCGCGACGCGGGCGAAGGCATCTCGTGCGCGACCTGCCACGCGGAGGGCGGCGACGATGGGCACATCTGGAACTTCGTGGGCGTCGGGGCTCGTCATACGCCGGCCCTCAACGCCGGCCTGCGGGGAAGCGAGCCGTTCCACTGGGAGGGCGACCTGCCCGACATGCACGCGCTGATGGAGGATGTCCTGGTGCGACGAATGGGAGGCCAGCGCTTGAGCGCTGAGCGGGTCGATGCGCTGGCCGAGTATGTGTTCTCCATGCCGGCCCCCATTCCACGGCGGGCGCCCACCGATCTGGCCGCCACCCGTGGCAAGACGCTGTTCGCCACGTGGGGTTGTGACACCTGCCACCAGGGGGCGAGCGGTGTTGGCGGCCCCGACGGGGCGCAGGAGGGCTTCGCGTTCGAGGTGCAGATCCCCCCTCTACGCGGCGTGGCTTCCCATCCTCCCTTCATGCACGACGGGCGAGCGCTCACCTTGAGCGATGCGGTGCTCGACATGCTGGAGCGCACCCAGCCGCAGATGGCCAACCCGTCGGCGGACGATCTGGCCGACATGGTGGCGTACCTGGAGTCGCGCTAGCGAGACCCGCTCACAGTGGCAGCGGCCCCGTCGGAATGTCGACATCGATGGGGTCGCCGAAGCTGTTGACCAGAGCGTAGCTCCCGGTGCGGCCGAAGCTGGGGTCGTCGTACCCAAACGCGTGGAGGATGCTCGTCAGCAGCTGGCCGGTACAGTAGGCCCCCTGCGACCAGTCTCCGGGTGCTTCCCAGTCGAGGAATCGGCCCATCGCGACCCCGGGGCCCATCGATCCGGCGATGACCGTGGGCAGCCTCCGCGGGGCATGCCAGCCGCCGTTGCCGAACTCCGACATCCACAGCGTGGTGGTGGTGTCGAGCATGGTGCCGCCCCCTGCGTCCGGGGTGGCGCGAAGCTGCTCCAGCAAGTACGCGAACGTCTCGGAGTAGAACCCCATCCCGGCCACGAGCCCCGGCTCGGTCATCAGGCCCGCCGCAACGGCGGCCTCGTCCTGGTGGAGACCG
>JAHZJA010000942.1 GCA_022601155.1 Deltaproteobacteria bacterium
CGCGCCATAACACCGCCCCCGACCGCTGTGGCAGTGTTTTCGCTCCTCGACGCATGACCCGATGCGCCTTCGAAGGGCCGCCTCGCCAGGGAGCTGCCGCTGACGGCGTTGTGGCCCATGGAAAACCGCCAAAGTCGAGGCTAGCTCTCGTACCCGGGCTCGGCGGCTTCGATGTCGTCGAGGGCCCCAGGCAGCCAGACGATCGTCGCGGTCATCGATGGGCCAGCCTGCGCTCGGCTTCGTCCCGGGGCACGGCAACCTCGGGGGTTTGGCGCGGCGCTCCTCGAGCCGGCGTGGGAGCTCGACCCGAAGTTCATCGGAAATCGGCGGCTCGGACCTGTCGTCGAGGAGGTCGTCCCGACGCTGCGGGTCTCACACGAGACCGGCCCGTCCCGCGACCCACAGACCGTTTCTCGCTGGACCAACGCCCGACCCCCACAAACACGAAACCCCGCAAAAGCGGGGTCATCGTTGGAGCCACCTACCCGACTCGAACGGGTGACCTGCTGATTACGAATCAGCTGCTCTACCAACTGAGCTAAGGTGGCGAGGCCGCGGGTGATACGACGGGGTCCCCAGGCTCGTCAAGGGGCGAGCAGCCGAGGCTACGGCTTCCACTGCAGGCCGCGTGCGGAGGGATCGAGGTCGGGGGCCGCCGCGGCGCTGCCGGTCAGCCGCACGAGCACCTTGCCGCGGATCGCATCGGCGGGGATCCAGCCGACCGCGCGGGAGTCGCAGCAGGCTCCGTCCTCTCGATTGTCGGCGACGACGAGGTAGGCAGGAGACTCCAGCTCGACGGGCCCGGCCTCGGCGGGGGGCAGCTCCAGGCCCGGCCAGGGGTCCAGGGGCGGGGCCGCAGGCACGAGCACCTGGTAACGCCGATCGTCGGTGCTCTCCCACGCCGTGGCGCGCATGCGGGGGGCACCCGCGGGCGCCTCGGGGTCATCGACATCGCGTAGTGACAGCCGCAGGGGCTCGCCAGGCTTGAGCACCAGAGGCTCGCCGTCGATGGCCACCCCCAGCGGGACACCGGGCACATGGAACGCCACGCGATCGCCGGGCACGGCCAAGACCCGACCCACCCGCAACGTCGGGGCCTCGTAGGTCACCAGGCCGCCGCTGCGGTCTTGCACCTTCTGCCAGTTGTCGGCGAGCTCCTCGGGGTCGATGACGGCGGTGTTGCGAAGGTCGCGGTCGGGGTCGTCCCGGAGGTCGGGGAGCTCGTCGCCGTTGGCATTGTCGGCGCGAGGATCATCGGCCTCCACCAGCTGAGGCTCGGGCGGAGGGGTGCGGGTGCCGGCCTCGGGGGTGTAGACGACGACGTCACCGCGGTCGACCGACCATGTGCCACGGACCAGCATCACGTGGTCTCCGTCGAGCAGGGTGGGGGCCATGCCGTCCCCGTGGATCTGCACCACGGTGGCCACGCCCACGCGAGCGACGACCAGCACCACACCCCCCACGAGGGTCAGCCAGGCCAGCCGGGTGGAGATGCCGCGGCCGCCTTGGGCGTGCCGAGGAGGGGATTCATCGGTCGGGTCGTGGCGGCGCAGCATGATCGGCGGGCTGGGCCATGCGGTCGACCCAGCGCGCGACATTGTCTGTGACCTGCCCCGGCACACCAAAGAAACTGCGGATGCCGGCCAGACCCCACGCACCCGCGCCCAGGCACGCCTCACCCCGCGCTGCGGTCAGCCCGCCTAGCGCGAAGACGAACGGTTGTCGAGCACACAGCGCGACCAGGGGCTCCAGACCCACCGCGACCTTGGCGGGGCCGGCCGAGGTCGTGTGGGGGGCGAAGATGGGGGCCAGCACGGAGTAGTCGACGCGCGGACCGAGGGCGGGCGGGGTACCGTGGCAGGAGCGGCCCACGCAGTGTCCCGCTGGCAGATGTGCCCGGGCCGTATCGAGCTGGGCGGCGGTGGGGTCGCCTCGCAGCTGACAGCCGACGATCCCAGGCGTAGACGCGACGGCCCCGATGCTGGCATCGACCTGCGGCGGCACCGACAGCAGGCAGGGTATGCCCGCGTCGGCGCAGGCCCGGCGCAATGGAGCAAAGCGATGCGCGGGCGCGACGAGCTCGGCGATTGCGGTCCCCGGGTCGCGCAGCAGCACCGCAAGCCCCACGGACTTGGCCCCCGACCACGCGGCGACGGTGGCGGGGTCGATGGCGCCCGTGGGCGGGGTGATGGCCAGCAGCCGAAAGCCCAGCGTCACTCGATGAGGCCCTGGGTCGGGCTCGAGGCGTTGGCGTGGGTGCGTCGAGGCATCCGACCCGCCAGGTAGGCCTGGCGCCCGGCGATGATCCCCATGCGCATCGCGTCGGCCATGCGCTCGGGCTCTCGCGCCTGCGCGATCGCGGTGTTCATCAGCACGCCATCGATCCCCAGCTCCATGGCGACGGCGGCATCACTGGCGGTCCCGACTCCGGCGTCGACGATGACGGGGACGGTGGCCTGCTCGACGATGAAGCGGATGTTGTGCGGATTGACGATGCCCTGACCGCTGCCGATCGGCGCCGCCAGGGGCATGACCGCGGCGCAGCCCATGTCCTGGAGCTTGCGGCACACGATGGGATCGTCGGAGACGTAGGGCAGCACGGAGAAGCCCTCGTCGAGCAGGATCTTGGCGGCCAGCAGCGTCTGCTCGTTGTCGGGCAGCAACGTCTTGGGGTCGCCGATGACCTCGAGCTTCACCAGCTCGGCGATGCCCAGCTCTCGTGCCAGCCGCAGGGTGCGGACCGCATCGTCGGCGGTGTAGCACCCGGCGGTGTTGGGCAGCAGCAGGTAGCGATCGCGATCGATCCACGACAGCAGGTTGTCCTTGGCCGATAGATCGACCCGACGAAGCGTGACGGTGACGATCTCGGCGCCGCTGCGTTGGAGGCAGGCCTTGGTCTGCTCGGCGTCGCGGTACTTGCCCGTGCCCACGATGAGGCGCGAGCTCAGCGTGCGTCCGGCGAGAGTCCAGGTGTCGTCGTTGGGAGTGGGCGAGGTGTTTGCCATCTGCCAAACCATCCGAGGGGCGCGAAACGAGGGAAGGAGAACCGGGGGTCAGCCGCCGCCGACGAAGGTGACGATCTCGAGGACGTCGCCGGCCTCGACAGATCGTGCCTCGTGCTCGGCACGCGGGACGATCTCGCGGTTGAGCTCCACGGCCACATGCTCGCGCCGCAAGCCGAGAGAGACCACGACGCTGGCGACGGTGGACCCCTCGGGAGCTGCGTGATCTTCGCCGTTGACGACGATTTTGAGCATCGGGGCCGGACATACCGCCGCCCCGACGGCGCCGTCCACCCACCCCGGCGCGGAACGACGCCCCGCCGCTCGCCGATTTGCTCCGGGGCGTTTCACCACGGGAAGCGTGGTCCAGGTCCACCACTGTGGTTTTTTCACAACATGTGTCGCGCCACAGGTGCGCGATTGTCTCTACGGTTCCACCAATGATTCCAGCATTTTCAAGAAATTAGGCGTGGTGTGCGACATGGCACGGGTCCTGCTCTATGGGTCGACATGCCCCTTGCCGAACGCCGCCCCATGATCCCGCTCGAGCGCATGCCCATCAGTGATGTGCTGTCGTGCGTCGAGCCCTTCACCGCCGCCCGTCCCGAGGAGATCGAGCTGCTGGCCAAGTCGACCGTGCGGTTCCGCAAGGCCGCCAGCACCGTGCTCATCGCCGAAGGTCGCGTACCCGACGGCCTGTACGTCGTGCTCCGTGGTCGCGTGAACCTGGTCCGGATGGGCGACGGAGGCCGTGATCTCATCCTGTCGACCCTCGGCCCTGGCGATGTGCTCGGCGAGAGCTGTGCCTTCGACCAGTCGGGCATGTCCACCTCGGCCGTGGCCGCCACGCCGGTCGAGCTGCTCCGTATTCCCGGCGAGGCGATCAGCGCTCACGTGCGGCGCGAGCCCGAGACGATGGTGCGCCTCGTTCGCCTGCTGAGCGACAAGCTCCGCGACATCGAGAACGTGGCCAGCAGCCTGGCGCTTCACGACGTCGAAGAGCGTCTGCGTCGCACCTTGGTGCGCCTGGTTCGACGACAAGGTCGTCGCGCTCCCGCAGCCAGCGGTTGGATCTTGGCCCCCGTGCCCACGCAGTCGGAGCTGGCGCGAATGGTTGGCTCGTGCCGCGAGACGGTCTCCCGCACGTTGTCGGCGATGGCCCGCAACGGTCTGGTCAGCTCCAGCGGTCGTCGCATGGTGCTCGACGCGAGCTTGCTCGGGGAGGCCACCGAGACCGACGTCGCGGCCTGAGCGAGGGGGTCCGGCCCCAGCACCTTCGGCGCCACGAAGGCAAAGGGACGAAACGCCAATGGGCACGGCGCCACACGCTGGACCGGACCTACCCCCAAGTCGAGACCCCGAGGGCTCCGAGACACCGTCTCGGGGCCCTTGTTGCGTGGTTGGGCTGGGAATGCCGGCCGCAGGGAGAGCGTCGACTGCGTGCTATAAGCGCGCTCGACGGGCGCACTCGCCAAAGGCCCCATGACTTCGGTTCCCGCTCAAGACGCCCCCGCCGAGTACACCGTGGAGGTGCGTCCGACCACCGCGCGCATCGACCATGCCGCGCTGGCGAACAACCTGCGTCGGGTTGCGACACACATCGGCTCGGACCGTCGGATCCTGGCGGTGGTGAAGGCCGATGCCTACGGGCACGGCGCGATCGATGCGGCCCGGACGTTCGCGGCCCAGGGTGCATGGGGGCTGGCGGTCAGCTTGGTCGAGGAAGGCGTGGAGCTGCGCGAAGGCGGGATCCATGCCCCCGTGGTGGTGCTGGGCGGGGTGGTCCCGGGCAGCCAGGACGTCATCGTGCATCGGCAGCTGACGCCCGTGGTGTGGTCCCTGGAGCACCTGCACCTGCTGTCGGCCGCCGTGCGCCGAGCCGGGGCACGACCGCTGTCCGTACACCTGAAGATCGACACGGGCATGTCGCGACTGGGCGTGCTGCCCCGCAACTTGGCACCGGTGCTGGAGTGGTTTCGCCGCGATGCAGGGGCCTCGCTGGTGCTCGAGGGCGTGATGACGCACCTGGCGTGCGCCGACGACTGCGAGGACGACCTGAGCAACGCGCGGCAGCTGACACGGTTCGCCGACTGCCTGGGAACGATCGCCGCGAGCGGACTACGGCCAGCGCTTCGGCACGTGAGCAACAGCGCGGCCTTGGTGCGATTTCCCAACGCTCGCTACGACATGGTGCGCCCGGGCATTGCTCTTTATGGGGCGGCATCGGGGCGTGACGTGCAGCTGCCCGACCTGCAGCTGGCGATGGAAGTGGGCTCGCGCGTGCTCGCGGTGCGTACGCTTCCGGCCGGAGCACGCATCTCCTACGGCGGTCGTCATCGACTCGAACGCGACGCTCGGGTGGCGGTGGTTCCGGTCGGCTACGCCGATGGCTACCCCCGCAGCATGTCGGGCCAGGCCCAGATGCTCGTTCGTGGCCACCGCTGCGCCGTACTGGGCGTGATCACCATGGACGTGTGCATGCTCGATGTCACCGATCTGCCGGACGTGCGCGCGGGCGAGCGGGTGATCTTGATGGGACAGCAAGGGGCGCAACGGCTGGGCGTGCACACCTTGGCCGAGTGGGCCTCGGTACTGCCCTATGAGATCCTGTGCGGAATCTCCAAGCGTGTGCCCCGGCACCGGGCCTGAATCCCGCCGTTGGCCACCACGAACAACACCAAAGCGGCGGCGGCGTTGCCCGTCGATGACCGCCATGGCGCGTTGGGAGTGACTCGAGGCGCTCGCATGCACTCCCATGCACCGCTGGGAGGGTGTACACGATACGTGGCGGCCCAGGCAGTCGGGCCGTCGTCGACGCGCCAACCCACGGTTGGCGAAACCGGGGAGCCGTTTGGGCGGTCACCCTTGATGGGCCCCCTGCGATACGCCCGATCGCAGGTCACCCCACTCGGAGCACGAAGACGATGAGCAAGCGCATCACGTGGATCCTGGCGGCCGCCGCCATCATCGGTGGCTTGGCCTGGTTTCTGTGGGGCCGAGGCGACGGCGCCCAGACCCCCAAGGAAGAGCAAGCCGAAGCGTCGGGAATCGACCGCGACGCCATCGTGGCCAAGAAGCTGCTCGCGCGCGAGCAGGGCACGATCGATCTCTCGCCATCCCGGGCGATGGGGCAGGTCGTGCAGGCCGAAGGGGGAGGTCCGGTGGCGGGAGCGGTGGTGCTGCTGACGCCCAAGGGTTTGGAGCAACAAGTACCCACGGTGACCCCCGGGGAGTCGCCGCAGCCACTGCGGGCACGCACGGGGGCCGACGGGTATTGGACGATCGAGATGGTGCCCTCGGGTCGCTACTCGCTGTCGGCCGTGGCACGCGGGTACCTGCCCGCGACGCGCACCGACGTCACGCTGGTGGGCGGCAAGGACAACACCGGCCTCGACCTGTCCCTGTCACGCGGGGGGCACGAGGTCCGCGGCACCGTCTCCGATATCGGTGGCGGCCCCGTCGAAGACGTCCTCGTTCGCGTCACGCGGACCGACCAGAGCCCGTTCAACTTCAATCGGCCGGCCCTCGGGGCAGTGACCGACGAAGAGGGGCAGTTCGTGCTCCAGCTGCCCGATGGGCTCTACGGCCTGGCCACCTACCACCCCGACTACGTCGAGGCGAAGAAGAACCTGCACGTCGATGGAGGCCCGCGCTCGGTGACGCTGGAGGTGACACCCGCGGGGAGTATCTCGGGCCGGGTGATCGTACGCGCGACCGGTGCACCCGTGGCCGGGGCAGTGGTCACCCGCGGCGGTGAGCGTGGCGGTGGAATGGTCGTCCAGGGCATGGGCGCGGGCCAGGTCACCACCGACGACGACGGTCGCTTCGTGCTGCGCGGACTGGGCTCGGGGGTCACGCGACTGTCGGCGTTCGCCCGCGGCTACACCACGCGACAAGGCGTGGATGTGGTCTTGGGTGTGGCCGAAGAGGTCGAAGACATCGAGCTGTTGCTGGACGAGGCCCTGACCATCTCCGGGTTCGTGGTGGCACGCGGCGACGAAGAACGCGGCCTCGAAGGCGTGCTGGTGGGGGCGTTCTCCGTCGCGCCCGCCCGTCTGTATGTCGCGTCGTCGCCCA
>JAHZJA010000943.1 GCA_022601155.1 Deltaproteobacteria bacterium
AGGTGGGGTCGGCGATGGGAACGAAGTAGCCGGGGAGCTCGGCCGTACTCTCCTCGCCCGGGCCAGGCACGGGCAGCAGTGGAGGCAAGCGCGTCTCGCTGCGGGTGAGCTTGCGCTGCGCCAGCCCATGCGCGGTGTCGCGAGCCTCCACCTGCACGGGGCCACGGGGCAGCGGCGGCTCCACGGGCGGGGGGGGCTCGGCCGCCTCGGGCTCCGGCGGCGGCGCGAGCGGCTGTGCGGGGGACGGCGGCACCGGGCTCGCACGTCCGTCTGCTGCTGGCGGGGGTTGGCTACAGGCCCATGGTGCGATCCCCAAGATCAGCAGCGCCCACGTCGATCCTCTCCGCATCCCCTTCATCGTTGGGCACCGGGCCGCAACGGTCAAATTCCGGGCCCAGGCACGCGAGCGTCCACCCGCCACGCTCCGGGTCGGGCACGGCCCTACTGCAGCAGCGCAGCCCGCGAATTGGGGCAGTTTGCGTCGCCCGCCACGACCCAATCGCGGCATCCTAGGCCCGTGGCCAAGGACAAGACTCCCGTCACCGCTGCGATTCGGGTGCTCCGCCGCGAGGCGGTGGACTTCGAGGCCCACGCGTACGACTACGAGCCCCGCGGTGGAACCCGACACAGCGCGGCGTGCCTCGGCGTCGACGAGCACCAGGTGATCAAGACCCTCGTGCTGGAAGACGATCGGCAACAACCGCTGGTCGTGCTCATGCACGGCGACCGCGAGGTCTCGACCAAGGCGCTCGCCCGCCAGCTGGGGGTCAAGTCGGTGCGTCCCTGCGTACCGGCCGTGGCCGATCGCCACAGTGGCTACCAGGTGGGGGGGACCTCCCCGTTCGGGCTTCGCAAGGCCATGCCCATCTACATGCAGGAGGGCATCGCCCGGCTGGGTCGCATCTACATCAACGGAGGTAAGCGAGGGCTGCTGGTGGCGATGGATCCCGCACAGCTGGTGCGGGTGCTGTCGCCGACGCTGGTCGACGCGGCCACCACCCGCGCGTGAACACGGCCCCCCTCCTTGGTTTGGGGGAGGCACCCCCGGCCTAGATGCACGCCTGCGCGAACCCGACACATCCCAAGGGCTCCGGGTCCGAGAGATTGGCGAGCACACAGTCCAAGCAACGGTTGTCGTCACCGGTCCCCCCGGACGAACCCGTGTCCGTGCCCATCCCCGTCCCCGTCCCCGAGGCACCACCGTCGGTGTCCGTCCCCGTCGCCACCAGCACATCGCAGACCCCAGCGTCGATGCACAGGTCCGTGACGCACTCGGTCAACTCGAACAGGTGGAGCGCCTCATCCACGGAGAGCGCCTCCTCGCAGCCGAGAAAACACGTCAAGTCGGGCCTTGGGTCATCATCGACGACCAGGCCGGTGGCGCACTCCACAATGCAATCGATCGCTTCCCGGCACACGCCGGGCGCGGCAGCCGTGGTCTCATCCGCTCCCGGCATCGCGCTGCTGGTCATCCCCGGCCCATCGGGGTTGCCTGGGGCCGTCACCGTCCCCGGGCCGGTCGACATCCCTCCAGACCCGGCGCTGGCCTGTCCCTCACCCGCCGACTTGGGCGGCAGCGCGCATCCGATCAACACGACGGTGGCGACCAGCATGCCCACCGTCGCTCGCATTGAAGTCATGGTCATACCCGTGGTCAGTGGCCAGCCCCCGCCGCAGTGGTGAGATCAATCGGCGATGGGCTCGGGGCATCGTGCCCGCGCCACCACTGGAGATCCTCGATAGCGCGACCGTAGCCGCCGCGCTTCGCCCCGTGCTTGCTGGTGCCGCCCCTGTGCACACAACGCTTCCACGCGCACCACCTGTAGCTCGCGAACGAGGGCGCCACCGGGGTGGGACGCGGTGGCGTCACGCACGATCGCCAGCGCCCGGTCGGGCTGACCGTCGCCGAGCGCCGCTCGTGCCTGCCGTAGCGCGAGGCTGTGCACGGCAAGAGGGTCGACATCCGCGCGGGTCGATCGCGTGGGTGGCCTTGGCGTGGCCGAGCGGGTCGTGTTGTCGCTGGCCACCTCCGGGCCCACGGGCGCCGCCGCGTCAACGGGCCGGACCACCGGAGCGACGACCGGTCGGGGAACGGGATGCGGCACGGGCTCACCCTGTTGCACTTCGGGCACCGCCGACGCCATGGCCACGACCGGCTCGGGTGGTGGCGAGACCGCGTGTGTCGTGGCGGGTGCGCCAGCTGAAGACGAGCCTGGGGCGACCGCCGCGAGTGCGGCCAAGCCCGCGGCGGCGATGGTCACCGACAGCGCGATCGACTTGACGACGGTCCCCACGCCGAGCCCGGCGACGCCGATCGGAGCCGTCGTCGCCGTCGCCACGGCACCGGGTGTGCCCCCGAGACGGACCATCAGCAGGCCCAGCACCCGGGTGCGTGTCGACGGATCGGGCTGCGACTCGCGGTGCGCCGCCGCCAGCATGCGCTGAGGTGGTCGTCGACAGCGACGCGCGTAGCGGTCGAAGGCCTGCCGGGCGGCGCGGAGCCGAGCCACCGCGGTGTTGCGATTGAGCGCCAGCACCTGTGCCGCTTCACGACCCGTCATCTCGTGTAGCTCCACGAGCACGAACACCTCTCGCTTGCCGTCATCGAGCGAGTCGAGAAACCGCTGCACCAGCTCGGCGCCCCGCATGCGTCGCAGGATGTCGTCGGGCTCGAGCGGTGGCACGTGCTCGCGCCCCAGCGCTTCCACCCGCCGATGGTGGCGACGACGGCCACGACGATGGTCCGCCGCCACGCGCCGCGAAATCCCGAGCAGCCATGTCCGCACACTCGAGTCCCCCGCGAACACGTCGCGCCGACGGTGGGCGACCAAGAACACGTCCTGCACCGCGTCTTCGAGATCCCCGCGCGGGACCCCCAAGCGCACCAACGCCGACCAAACCGCCGCGAAGTGCTGACGGTAGGCCGCCGACCACTCGGTAGGAGTGGGCATGGACGGAGGAATGGCCGGGAGATCCATGGGTCCGTGCCCGAGTGAGTGGCCACCAGGCGCCTTCATGGTGACGCCAATCCCCACCGCCACTCCACCCCGAGGTTCGCGCGAAAACCGCCAGGCCCGGCCACCAGCGGGCCCGCGGCATCGACCGTGAACCGAGGCAAGAACACACCCACCACGACCGCCGCGCCGGCCCATAGCCCCCAGCGTGGCACGGGGCGCCACACCAGCTGCGCTGCGCCCACCGCCGCTGCCCATGGGCTGACGGCCGTGCGTGGGCGGACGACGCCTTCCCCGCGCGCGATCACGGGCCCCGCTTCCACTCCAAGCGACAACGGCATCTCCAGGCGACGTGTGAGCGGCAACGCCACCCCAGCGCGCAGCCCGGCCACGATCGCCCACTGGCGCAGCTGCAGTCCCTGGCGCTCGGGCACCCGCTGTCGCCGTGGAGCGAGGAACAACCCCTGCGCGGCCAGCCGCAGGAGCCCGCGCTGCCACGAGACGGTGAGCTGTGGACCAACGTCGAGATCGGACAGCAGGGCTCGTCCCGCCGCGCCACCCACCCTCATCCCCCACCAGGTGTCGGGTCGTGCGCGCGGGGTCGCGCTCGGGTCTGCGGACGGCGGCACCACCACCCCAGCGTCCACGCGATCGGCCGGTGACGGCGGTGGGCTTCGGTCCACCACGGGTGACGACGCGACGACATCCGGAGGAACCGAGGTCCGTTCCTCGACGATCCGGGTCGTCGCCACCGGCTCGACGAAGGTTGCCACCACCAGCGCAACGGCGTCGGCGAGCGTCTCGCAATCACCAGACTGCATGGACCGCTGGCTCGCGCGATCTCCATCGCGAAGCGTCAGCTGCAACGACCAACCGTCACCCTCTCGGCGCACGATCGCAACCGCCGTCACATCGTTTGCAATCGAGTCTTGCCCCACCAACCCGACCACGCGCTCTTGCACCATGGCCGCCGTCGGACAAGCGGGTGGCGCCGTCCATCTCAAGTCGGCCGCCAGGGTCATCCAACCCCCGACCGTCACCACCACCGCACCGAGCATGCCGCCTTCGTCCGATCCTACGATACCACCGGGGCTCCGTGCCCCCGTTTGATCCAACGTCGGCGCGGCCGTGCTCGCCCCCAACGGCATTGCCCACGCCCCTCGCCGTTTCGTAGGGTCGTCGACGGGTCCATCGTCGATCCTCCGCCATGGCGGTCGCCACTCCAGCCCGTAGTCCTGCCCGAGGGTCCAGCCCCGCCGTGTCGACGCGCGCCCCCGCACGCACGCCTCGGCGGCCGCTCCCTACGTTCGACCCCCAACATCGCGTCGTCCGAGTGCTGGGCGTGTTCGCGGTCGTCTACGCAGCGGCGCTGGTGGTCGAGATGTTGACCAGCTGGCACGAGCGCTCGGTCTACCTCGACATCGTCAACGGCATCGAAGTCCCCATCGCCGTGCTCGATGGACTCGACGACGATGTGTTCGTGGTCCTCGCCTCGCTGATGGCCTACCTCGCCCTCGCCGCCAGCTTTGCGGTGTGGGTGATCCGTGCGGGCCGCAACGTTCGGTCGCGCGGCATCAAGGACACCCGGGAGTTCGACGAAGCACGGTTTCTGTGGTTCTTCGTCCCCGTGGTGCACCTGTACCGGCCGTACCGCGCCATTCGAGAGCTGTGGCGCGGCAGCGCAGCCTCCGACCCCCGTCGATGGCACGACGTCGCCGTGCCCTGGATGTTCGTGCCCTGGTGGCTCATCTGGCTGGCGTCCAACACCTTCGGCAACGGGGCACTGGTCACCAACTACGGGGCCACCACGACCGAGGAGCTGCTGCTGGGCTCCGAGCTCGACCTCGGACGCATCATCTTGCGACTGCTGTGCTTGCCGCTGTTCGTGACCGTCGTCTGGGCGATTGCACGTGCCCAGCGACGCAATCGGCCCGCGACGGCACGGCGCTAGCGAGACCGTGCACGGCCCCGGTCGCACCGGTTGTCCGCGCTGACTGGCCCCTGCTCACGGCCCAGACCAGCCCCAGTGCGTACTCCACGTCTCGTGCCTCGGGACGGCCGGGCCCTCACCGCACGCCTGGCCTTCGGGTCGCGACCCTTCCGTTCAGGTCGCGACCTTCGCACCGGGTCGGGGACCAACGCCCACGACCCGGCGCCGAGCTCAAAAGTTGGTGGGCAGCTCGGGTGCGATCCCGCCGCCACTATCGGAGCAGAACTCGTGCACACAGGTCGCGTAGACGCCCCCCTGGTTGCACGACCCACCCGCGTGATGGGAGTACTGCGACGCGTTGTAGGCCGCGGAGTAGCAGGACTGACAGTTGCCCGCCCAGGTCGAGATCGTCTCGCAGGTCTTCCTAAACTCGTCGGGGTACAGCAGCTCGGCGGGCGCCTCGTAGTTCGGTACGTCCAGTCCGTCGGCCTCGGCAACCACCGACGCGGCGAGCATCGAAGTCATGCACGGTTCGGTCGGCGACACGTCCGTCGCCAGGGCCCCCTCGCATTGCAGGGTGATCTCGGTCGCGCCGGGTGCCCACTGCATCTGTGTGTGGGTCCCGTTGAGTTCGACGGCCACGGTGGTGAGCTCGCCCTGCTGATCGAGATCGATCCGGCCGATCTCCTGGGCATCGCCGTCCAGCAGTGTGTACGCGTGGTCTCGGCCCGGTGCGGTCTCGATGCCATCGACGCCGAACTGTGACAGATCGGCGGTCGGCGCCATCCGGAGCGTGGTGTCGCTGTCGACATCACACGCCGTCTGAGCCATCGCGGCGCCCACCAGCAACAGCGACATCACGGGACGGAGGGGAATACGGGAGCTGAACTTCATGGTCTCGGGTCCTTGTCTTGGGGAGGGAGCGGGCCCGACTGGCCCGCCTCGACAAGACATTGCCGGAGACGCTGTGCGGTTCACGACGATCGCGGTGGCGCGGATCCGGCCTACGGTTCCACGATCGGAACTGGATTCACGATGCGAGTCAGGAATCCATCGGACAGCAGGAGCTCGAGCTCCAGATGCGCCCACTCGGGCCTGAGCAACAGCTCGTGCTGCCCCAGCGCATCGTCGACGTCCGACAGCGATGACCCCGT
Source organism: Deltaproteobacteria bacterium (assembly GCA_022601155.1). Classification (GTDB taxonomy): domain Bacteria; phylum Myxococcota_A; class Polyangia; order Nannocystales; family Nannocystaceae; genus Paraliomyxa. Next base: position 6,039 of record JAHZJA010000943.1, read on the forward strand.
GGCTCCGTCGTCGTGTGCGGCGTACAGCTCCAGCCGTGCATCGCCGTCCAGCTCATCGACGCCGACAGGGTTCCACTGCAGCACGACGGGCTCGTCGGGATCGGTGGGCCGCTGCACCTGGGAGACCGTCAATCGAGGGAGCACAGTGGGCAGCGCCTGTGTACGGCGGTACATCACCTCCGCCCCATCGCGCATCTCGAGCGTGAGGCTGGAGCCGGCCACCAGCTCGATGGGAACGTCGGGTCCGGACGCCTCGAACAGGAACTCGTCCAATTCCTCTTCGGACGACGACCGGGGCACAGGGCATCCATTCGCGTACGCCTGGACGTCGTCGGAGTCGATCCCGATCGGCAGCAGGCGCAGGCTGACCCGGTCGCGGTGCGAGGCGTCGAGGGGCTCGCCCACCACCAAGCGCACGCTCGCGTACATATCGTTCGGGGGCTCGACGTCCTCGCCGGGCTGCTCGAGCCCCGCAGGAACGCACCCCTCGCCATCGTCCAGCCCGTCGTCTCCGCCGCTGACATCTTCGCCGCAACCGCCGATTCCCAGTGACACGGAGCACAGCAGCGTTCGCAGAACCCAGGACCAATACGATCGATGCACCATGACCAGTTGGATGACGGCCGGCACCACTTCGTTCACGTATGCGGCGACAGGAGTGCGGGCGGCCACGCTCGGTCCGCCAGTTCGAACCTCTGCGCTCGACCGGCAACTAAGAACGATCACCGCCCGGAGGGCCAGGCCGCCAGGGACGACCAGCGTCTCGTGCCGTTCGGCACCGAACGTCAGGCTCCCGGATGGTTGTCGCTGCCCGCCAGATCGACGCGGTTGACGAGCACGAGCCCACGGAGTGGCGCTCGAGTCCGACCCTGCGGACCCGATGCCGTCTTGGGCCGATCGTCGATGATGTGTTGGATGGCTGCGTGGGCCGGCACGGCGGGCCGGCGTCCGACGACGCATGTCCAGCGGCCGCGTCGGTTCGACGCCACTGCGCCCCGACCGACTATCGTCGTCGCTTGCCGGCGTTGGGGTCGGGCGGCTTGGGCGCGCCGCTGAGATACTGCGGAGGCCACTGCACGTCGTAGTATCGCTGCTCCGCTGCGGCATGCAGGGTGAGGTACGGGTCGAACAGGTGTGGCCGCGCCAGCGCGCACACGTCGGCTCGTCCCGAGGCCAGCACCGTGTTGATGTGATCCCATCCTTGGATCGCACCGACAGCGATCGTCGGGATCCCCAGCTCATGACGAATGCGGTCGGAGAACGGAGTCTGGAACATCCGGCCGTAGTTCGGGTCCTCGTGCGGGACGGTCTGTCCGCTCGAGACGTCGATGATGTCGACGCCGTGCTGCTGGAGCCGTCGCGAGACCTCGACCGCGTCGGCGGCGGTCGTCCCTCCCGGCGCCCAGTCCACGGCGGAGATCCGCACCGAGATGGGCTTTTCGTCGGGCCACGCCGCCCGCACCGCGTCGAAGACCTCGAGCGGGAAGCGCATGCGGTCATCGAGGCTGCCGCCATACTCATCGTCACGCACATTGGTGAGCGGTGAGATGAACGAGCCCAGCAAATAGCCATGGGCCATGTGGACCTCGATGATGTCGAAGCCAGCCTCGTGCGCACGCTCGGTCGCCGTCACGTAGGCCGCCTTGATCGCGTCCATGTCGGCGCGTGTCATCGGCCGCGGCGTCTGGCTCTTGCCCGGGTGTAGCGGCAGTGGCGAGGGCGCGACCAGCTCCCAGTTGCCGTCGGGCAGCGGCATGTCGTAGCCGTCCCACAGCACGCCGGTCGAGCCCTTGCGACCAGCGTGGCCGAGCTGCACGCCGATCTTGGCCTGGGAGTTGCCGTGCACGAACTCGGTCACGCGACGCCAGCCCACCACGTGCTCATCGCTATACAAGCCCGTGCAGCCGGGGCTGATCCGACCATCGCGGGTGATGTCGGTCATCTCGGCCATCACCAGGCCGGCTCCTCCCACCGCGCGGCTGCCCAGGTGCACCAGGTGCCAGTCGTCGGGGCGACCGTCGGCGGCCGAGTACTGACACATCGGCGAGACCATCACCCGGTTGGGCAGGGTCATGTCGCGCAAGGTCAGCGGCACGAACATCGGCGGCGGTGCGGGGGTTCGATCGGCCAGGCCATTGGCATCGGCAAACCACCGGTCCACCTTCGCCATGAACTCCGGGTCGCGAAGCGCGAGGTTGGCGTGGGTTACCCGCTTGCTGCGCGACATCAGGCTCATCGTCAGCTGGAGCAGGGGGTCGTCGGCGTAGCGCCGGATCTCCTCGAACCAGGTCTGACTGGTGACCGCAGACTTCTGCAGCTTGGCCGCGTCCACCCAGCGCTCCTCCTC
>JAHZJA010000944.1 GCA_022601155.1 Deltaproteobacteria bacterium
CATCATGAACATCATGCTCGCGTCGGTACTCGAGCAAACCCGCTCGATCGGGGTGCGCAGGGCAGTGGGAGCCCGGCGCCGCGACATCCGGTTCCAGTTCTTGGTGACTTCGTTCGCGCTGTCACTACTCGGTGGTGTGGCCGGGGTGGTGCTCGGTGTGGCCATCGCACAGGTCGTGGCTGCCTACGCGGGGTGGCCTACCGTGGTCACCGCATCATCTATTGCGTTGTCCACCGGGGTGTCCATTGCGGTGGGGTTGGTCTCGGGCCTGTATCCGGCGATGCGGGCGGCACGGCTCGACCCCATCGAAGCGCTGCGGCACGACTGAGGGGCGGTGGGCCTGCCCGCTGCGGTGGGCTCAGGGCGCGGCCATGCCTCGTGCGTACAGCTGCAGGACTTCCTCCTGCGTCAATGCACGGTCGTAGACCAGCACCTCGTCCACCGCGCCGGGCCAGTGGTTGCTGGACGAGTCGCCGACGATGTCGCTGCCGACCGTCATGGCGTGGTCATCGTACTGCGGCGGAGGGACCCCTTCGTTCTCGGCGACGACCGTGCCATCGACGTACAGCATCATCCGATCGCCGTCGTAGGTGCCCACCGCATGGATCCACTGCCGCAGCGGAAACAGCTCGGGCATCGTGACCGTGCCCGACGTCCCCGCGTCCATGTTGAACCGCAGTGAGTCGTTGCTTGCGGTGTAGATCTCGTAGCTGTTGGCCCCGGAGCTCTCGTAGGACTTGCCCCAGGCGATTCGAGCTTGCCCCACGTGCTCGTCGAGCCACAGCCACAGCGATGCGCTGAAGCCCCTCGGGAACCGCAGGACACGTTGGTCGGGGAGCGCGAGGAACTGGTCGAGGCCGTTGAAGCGGGCTGCCAAGCCCACGGGGCCAGGTACGGATATCGGGCACAGGCGGGGAGCACAGGTCGCGTTGAGGCCGTTGCCGCTCAGATCTGCGGTGCCCGGCGTTCGTGCGAGATCCTCGAATCCGTACCAGAGCACCAGGCCATCGGTGGGCACCGAGACCTCACTGCCCGTGGAGCTGCCGACCTCGCCGGACGAGTCCGAGCTCATGCCGGACCCGGTCGTCGAGGTGGTCGGCTCCGGGCCCGAGACGCCCACGGTGGGGTCGCCCCCGCTGGAGGTCATGAAGATACCGGGACCGCTGCTGGTCGAGTCGTCTTGCGTGGTCGCGACGCACTCGCCCGCCTGGTCGTCGCCGGCCAGCTCGCCGTAGCGGCGGCCCGACGAACACCCAAGGTCGGGGAAGCTGCAGTAGCCGTTGATCTCGCAGGTGCCGCGCAAGGCGGGTTGGGTGCACTGCGAGTCCTCTTGGCAGGTGAAGACCGAGGCGCTGCTGCAGCCGCTGAGCAGCAGCGAGACGGCCAAAAGGTTGTGGGCGCCCTCCACCTCGCGGGGACGATAGCACCCTCGCCGAACGATGGGGTTGCGGGCGTCCGCCATCCAACCGCAGCGGCGCGAGCGCTGGGTGATCAGGGTTGTAGCGCGGCCACCGTTTGCGACACCTCGCCCGGTCCTTCGCCGAAGCTCGCCGCGTTCACGCCCACGGCCCGCAGCAAGGTGAACGGCACGGCCGTGGCCCGCGTCGAGCCTCCGTCACGGTAGTGGAATCCCGTCTGCAACGCGCCGCCGGCCTGCCCGGCGACGAGGATCGGCAGGTCTTCCATCGTGTGCACCGAGCCGTCGCACATGTCCGAGACGGCCATCAGGGCGCAGCGATCCAGCAGTCGCCCGTCGCCCTCGACCTGGGCAGCGAACTGGCTCACCAACTCTGCAAACCCCGCGATCGTGTGGGTCACCGTCGCCGAGTGCATCGCCCCATTGGTATGGGAAAACGTGTGGTGGCCCTCGGCCGCGCCGACTTCGGTGAACACCGTGTCCCCCACCGACTGGGTGAAGCGGATCGAGAACACCCGGGTCAGATCGCACACCAGCGCGGTGGCCAGCAGTCGTGCGAACAGCTCGGTGCGGTCCAGCAGTGGCTCTCCTCCGGCGCTGGCGGGGTCGGTGGGTGCCATCGGCACGGTGCACGAAGGAGGCTCGGCCTCCACCCGCACCTCCAGAGCACGCAGCGCATCGAGATGAGACTCCAGGCGGATGCGGTCGTTGGCGCCCAGGCGCTGGCTCAGGCTGTCGGCATCATCGAGGATCGCGTCGAGCACACTCAACCGGGCGTGTCTCAGGCTGTCGTCGGGCTCGAAGCCGAGGAACAGCCGATCGAACATCGCACGGGGCGAGGACTCGGCGGGCAGCAGAGTCGCGTCGCGCCACGAGCATCCAAAGGTGTCTTCCATCCCGCCAATGCCCGCCGTGGAGATCGCCAGCTCGAGCGAGGGAAACGTGGTCGACTGTCCCAAGACATCGGCGGCGAGCTGGTCCACGCTGGGTAGCGTGGCCGCGGAGGTCCCCGCGGCGCCATCGAAGTTGGTGCCGTCCCAGCTACCCGACAACATCAGCGCGCGGCCGGGCGAGTGGCAGCCCAGCGCGGCTTCGTGGACGAATCCGGTGAGCACCGCGACATCCGGGACGACCCCCGCATCGTGGAGGGGCTGGAGGTTGGGCGTGGGCGACCACTCGGGGCCCTCCACCGCGGGGTGCCAGTCGGCGGGGACGATCCCGTTGCCCCAAAAGTAGGTGCCCAGCCGCAGCGGCAGCGGCTCGCCGCCGGCCAGCGCAGTGCCGTGCGCGTCGAGCATCGCCTCGAGGACCGGCAGTCCCACCGTCGCGCTCGCACCGGCCACCAGCCCGCGCAGAAAAGTCCGTCGTTGAAGAATTCGTGTGCGCATCGGGATCGTCCTTTCACTGAGGGATCGCCAGAGTCCGAAACTGGGCCGAGGCCAACCAGTGGGGCATGAACTCCACGAGGTCGAAGTCGCCATCGGCCAGGACTTCGGCCAGGGCCTCGATGGCGGGTTGTTCCTGCTCGGCCTCGAGGTGGCCGGTCGAGTACCGGTAGAGCTGCCGCACGACGCAGGTCGCCAGTGCGGGGTCATCGGCGATGTGTTCCGCCAGCTGACCGAGGCCGTCGAGGGCGACGCCCTCGAGGTCGACCGAGGCATCGATGGCGTGATCGCGGTCGGCGTCCCGCCATGCCCCCACCGCATCGAAGTTCTCCAGGGCCAGGCCGATGGGGTCCATCAGCGAGTGGCAGCCGGCACAGACCGGGTTGCTTCGGTGCTCCTCGAGGATCTCTCGCAGGGTCTTGTTGGCGTCGTCGGTGCCGTCGGGGAGGTCGGTCTCCACATCGGGCGGTGGCGGCGGCAGCTCGTTGCACCGCAGCCGGGTCTGCACCCACAGCCCTCGCAAGGTGGGCGAGGTACGGGTACGACGGCTCTGCGACGCGAGGAATGCCCCCGTGCCCAAGATCCCTCGGCGGTCGCCGTCGTGGGGCAGCGTCACCGCTCCGAAACCGTCGGCATCCACCGCATCCGGTACGGGCACGCCATAGAGCTCCGCGAGCCGGGCATCGATGAAGGTCTCGCGCCCGGCGATCAAGTCGCGCAGCGAGCCGCCGTTGAAGACGGTGTCCTCGACCATGCGCTCCACTTGTCCACGCATCGAGGCGAACAGCTGCGCGTCCGCCATGGGGAACAGCGCGGCATCCTTGGTGGTGCCTTCGAGCACGTCGAGGCCGAGCCATTCGGCGAAGAAACGACCCATCCCACGGCGGGCTCGCGGGTCGGCCAGCATTCGCTCGGCCTGGGCCGCGATGACCTCGGGGTCGACCAGCTGGCCCGCCTCGGCGACGGCCAGCAGCTCTTCGTCGGGCCCCGAGCCCCACAGCGCCAGCGACAATCGGCTGGCCATCTCTACGCTGGTGAAGCGCAGGCGCTCGTCGTCCTCGGGATCGGGCTCGCCCAGCTCCACCACGTAGACGAAGTGGGGAGAGGCGAGCAGGGCGGTGACAACCCCTTCGACCGCCTCCCACGGGTCGCCGCGAACCTCGATGATGTCTTGGGCCAGGGTCTGGTAGCGGGCGAGCTCCGGTGCGGTCAGGGCTCGTCGAAATACCGCTCGACCAAAGCGTGGGATGAAGTCCTCCAGGCACTCGGCACCGCTCGGCTCGCAGCCCACCAGCTCGGCACGCCATGCCGGATCGTCGACCACCTGCTCTGCCACGGCACGGGCGGCGGCCTCCAGCTGCTCGGTGCCGAGCTCCGAGAACACCGACTCGCTGGCGCCGACGTTGGCGAACAACTCCACCACCAGATCGGGCTCGAGGGCGCTGGGCAGCTCCACCCGGGGCCCCAGCAGGTCCTCGAGCGAGGCGAGAAAGTTGGCTCGAGTCAGCCGCCGCAGCTGCACCCGCTCGGGTGGCTGTACCTCCGCGACCTCACCGTCTTGGCCGGGCTCGTCGGCTCCCGGTAGTTGGATCCCGTCTCCGCCCGAGCCTGGTTCGAGGCCCGAGTAGCAACCACCGATCATCGTGAGGCCGCAAAGGACCGCCGCCCCGCATAGTGCTGGGATGCTCCGCATTTGGTTGTTCCCCCCGAGTCATCGACCACCCCTCCTGCCAGGGGCCTCGGACCACCGGGTCCGGGTACGCGGCGACTCGCTTCCACGGGGTTGGACCCCGGATCGCCGCGCCCTGACGGATCCGATGTAGGTAAAAGTGAGGAATTGTCTGACGAAGAACAGAGCGTCGGGCGCCATACGCTCGGTGCACGCACGGTCTGGACCGCACCGCCCGTGGCCGGAGCCACCTGGCTGGACCGTCTGCCGCCGATCGGGGCGTCAGCGGCGTGGGTAGGTGCCGAGCGCCTCGATTGCGGCGTCGACCATGAGCCGGTCGTGCTCCGCTCGATTGGCGAACGTCTCGGGGACTTCGCGATCGATCGGCAGCGGCACCGCTTCGATCCAGTCACCATCGGCGCCGATCCGAGACCGACTCACCGCGAGCTCGAAGGTGCCCAGCTGCTCGCCGCCAGGCAGCACGAGCTCGATCGGCATGCGGTTGACGGTATACGCGGCGGCCGTGGGCTCGCCCACCAGCGGTCCGAAGCGGTTGGCCGAGAACACCTTGGCGAACGTGTCACAGCTGCTGATGCACCAGGGTCCGACCATCAGCGCCACGGGAGCTCGGGTCACGGGATGGGCTGGCGTCATCCGCCCACCTTCGGTGCAGGCCTCGTCCGGGCACAAGAACGGGTGGGCCCACACGGTCTCGCCCCTGGCGACGCGGGCTCGGTACTCGTTGGCGCGGGTCGTCGACCACAGCATGCGATCGAGGGATCCGTCGTCGCGGTCGGCGAGCGACTGATGGAGTCGGACGACCACCGTCGTGTTGTCGTAGGGCGCGGGGGCCCACCAGTCGAGGAATACGTGAGGGTTGTTGCCGCCGTGGTTGTCGCGCAGATCGAGCAACACCCCCTTGGTCTTTCGCTGCTGGGCCAGCGTGGTGGAGATGAGGGTGTGGTCGATGCGGGCGAGGCGACGCCCGCCGCCGCCGCGACCTTCGTACAGGAAGCCGTGGTGCCGAACGATCGGGTAGCGGGAGTAGGGCTTGCGGTCCGACGTATAGATGCACACGTTGGCTCCGACCGCGGTCAGCTGGTACGGGCCGTACGCGCGCGGCGGCACCTGGTCGCACTCGAGGCCCGGTTCGAGCCCTTCGTCGAGTCCGCGCGACTGGGAGTCGACCACCGCCCACGGCAGCTCGACTACGGAGCGCTGGCCCCCGGCCTGGCGTTGGACCTCCACGGCCGCGGTGTGCCCGATGAGCTCGGGCCACAAGACGGCGGAGCGCTGGCCCAACGCTCGGACGACGCCCTGGACGTTCGGGCGCAGCTGATTGAACGACGACGCGAATCGATGCTCATGCAGGAGCGCCGCCGTCTCCACGCCGTCGATGCTCACGACGATGTCGCCGGCCGTCATGCGGTCGGACAGATCGGACGGCACCTTGCTGACGATCACCCTCCATGCGCCCGGGCTTCCCCCGAGGGTCAGGGACACGGGCAGGCCCACCCTACGAGGGTCACTGCTGGCTGGCCTGAAGCGCAGGTGCAGATCGAGCAGGCTGTTCTGCAGCGCGTCGAAGATCCGGAGCATCTGTGCGCGCGTGGTTGCCCGTGACATTCGCTCGCGCAGCTCG
>JAHZJA010000945.1 GCA_022601155.1 Deltaproteobacteria bacterium
GTGGTGGTCAGCCTGAGCATTGCCGCGGAGCCTATCAATCTGCCCCGTCGGCGTCGTCGTGCTGTCGTCGCGGCGATGTGCGAAAGATGACGCCGTCGATTCGCGGCGGCTGCTGCCTAGAGCAACGGTTGGCTGGGTTGGCGCGGTCCGATACTGGGCGGCGGAACCCCGGCGCATGCCCGCGCGAGGGCGGGGCGAGACGGGGTCAGAAGCGGCCGCTGAGCGTAAACGCGACGGAGTCGTCACCCAAGGACACCGACGGGCGTAGCTTGCGGAGGCGGTGGACGCCGATCCCGATGAGGGTTGCTCCGCCGGCGGCAAGGACTCCCGCGCTGATGCCCAGGCCGCGTGTCACCGCAGGGCGGGGGGCGGCCTCGCAGGTTTCTTGTCCGAACAGACAGTCCCGCTTGGCGCCTTCCACCAGGCTCCCGATCATCAGCAGCAGTGCGGTGACGCCCAGCACCCCACCGCCGGCGATCATCGACTGCGCCCGTGATCTCTTCTCGTGGAGGGCATCGATCTCGGCGGTTGGAATCGGTGGTGCCAGCACCAGCTCGACCCACGTCTCCTCGCCGGGTGACAGCGAGATCATCTCCTCCGAGGGACCTCCGCCCTGGTTGGCCGTGACGGTATAGATGCCCGGGGGTAGGCCCTCCACTGCAAACCGACCGTCGTCATTGGTGGCGGTGGTGAACGTCTCGGTGAGGCAGCTGCACTGCAGATGCACCATCACCCCAGGGCGGGGGACGCCCGCGGCCTCGCCGTCGGTGAGCCGGCCATCGATGCGACCGGGCTTCATCGACAGCGCTTCGACGGTGGCGACGTCGTTCTCGACGTCGGTCTCCGGTTGCTCGTCGACCGGGGGATCGGCAGCGCCTGGGTCTGGTGCCGGCTGCTCGATGTCCGGCGGCTCGGCGGTTGGCGGCTCGGCTTGGGGCGGCTCGGCGTCGGGGACCGGCTGGGTGTTCCCGCCCACAGCGGTGGGTCGCTGCACGGGGACCGGGGTCGGAGACTCGGTCGCGGGCTGCAGACCCGCCAACACCAGAGCGATCGAGGGGACGAGTGCGGTCACCACGAGTACCAGCCTACCGCGGGTAGGGTTGCGCTCCAACCGGCGAGGGATGGTCCACGCGACGCGCTGTCAGCGGTCGGTGGGCCGCGTTGGCGGGGCGCGGTGGGCCTCGTACAGCGCGTGCGCGGAACCGTAGTAGCGATCGGTCATCCCCACGTAGCGCAGCCCGACCTTCTCCAGCACGCGGCTCGATGCCGTGTTGTTGGGGTCGACCACGGCGACCAGGCGCGGCAGGCCCAGGCCACCCTCGGAGGTGGGGGCCATCGCATGGGTCATCGCGGCGCGGGCGGCCTCGGTGGCGAGCCCACGTCCCCAGACCTCGGGACGGAGGCGGTAGCCCAGCTCGATCATCGGCCCGTTGCCTTCGATGGGGATCACGCCGCAGTCACCGATCACCTGGCCGTCGCTGCGCTGCTCCACCGTCCACAACGCCATGCCGGTCCGCGCGAACAAGTCTCGTGACCATGCGAAGCGCTCCTGCGCCACGGTGCGCGGTCGCGGGGCTCCCGAAGGCGCGCCCACGAAACGCATCACCGAGGGGTTGGACCATAGGCCCTCGAACAGCGGCTCGAAGTCCTCGGCCTGCGGCCCACGAAGTCGTAGCCGGGGCGTGAGTAGCGGGAGCGCCACAGGGCGGAGTATGGCCGGGACTGTCGCCCGCCGCTATCGGTCGCGGCGGATCCACGCGAGGGTCTCGCGCTCGCGCGCGGCGACGACGGCCAGGCCCCCCAGGGCCGTCAACCCAAACGTCACCATCGATGGGATCTGAGGAGCGAGGGCACGCAGGCCCAGCCCCAGGCCCGCGGCCACCGCGACCGCCCAACCGCCCGAACTGAGCGTGGCCAGCAGCTGACGCGGGCGCAGGGCCATCGCTCGCGCCGCGAGCCATAGCAGCAGCGATGCCACCACGGGGTAGCCCACCGCCCACGCCATCGCGACCCCCGAAGTCCCGTGGACGGTCGCGCCCACGACGAATGCGACGGGCATCACCACCGCGCACGTGGCCGAGTACACGAAGTTGTCGCGCGCCCGTCCCATCGCGTTGAGCAGCTGCGGAAGCAAGGGGGTCGCGGTCTGGAGCAGCGCGATCGCGGCAAAGATGCGGATGAGCGGGACGGTGGACACCCATCGCCCGTAGCCCAGCGTCGGGAGCAGTCGGTCCACCTCGATGGCCCCCGCGGCGAGCAGCACCCCGATCGTCCCCACGCTCAGCCGGGCGAATGCACCGAGGTATCGACGCAGGCGGGGGAGGTCTTGGCCCAGGCGCGACAGGGCGGGGAAGGCAACCCGGCTGATGACGTTGGTGAGGCCTCGCGTGGGGTCGAAGACCAGGCGATACGCGAACGCGTACAGCCCCAGTGCATGGGTGGTGAGCATGGCCCCCACCACCAGGTAGTCGGCGTTGATGTACAGCTCGTGGAGTACCCGCGAACCGCTCGCGAACAGGCCGAAGCGGATCCGTTCACCGACCTTCGCTCCGCGGCCAAAGCTCCGGGGTCGGTACGGCGACGCGATGAAGGTCCCCAGCGTCTGCGCCGAACGGTTGGCCAGCGTGCCCACGACAAAGGACCACACCCCCGCGCCTCGCCACGCGAGCACCACCAGCACGATGGCGCCGACGATCATCCCCACGTTGTCGATCACCGCGAGTCGACCCATCGCGAGCCGACGCTCGAGCTGGGCGCGAGGGACCATGGCCAGCGCGCCCACGGGGAGCACCCACGCGGCCAGGCGCAAGGGCCCCAGCATGTCGGGAGAGTCGAACGCGGCCGCGAACCACGGCCCGGCGAGGGCGACCGCCGTGCCCGCGAGCGTCGCGGTGAGCAGCCCCCACCAGAACAACGCGTCGACCTCGTCGTCTCCGATCTCGTCGGCCTGGACGAGCGCGGCGCCCAGGCTGAGCTCGGCCATGCCGCGCAGTACCGCCATGATCGACAGCACCAGACTCGCGAGTCCCAGATCCACCGCGTCGACCCAGCGGAACGCGAGCAGCAGGGCGGCCAGGCCCAGCCCACGTCCGGCCATGCTGCCGACCGCGGTCAGCAACAGCGATCGCGCCACACGACGGGCGAAGCCGGCGGACGAGTCGGACACGAGCCCTACAGTCGCCGACCCGTGGCGCCCGCGCCAGCGCGACCCTGGCCCGGGGTGGACAACGAGTCAGCCGGCGCCTTCGAAGCGCAGCCTCGCCAGGGAACTGCCGCTGACGGCGTTGTGGCCCATGGAAAACCGCCAAAGTCGAGGCTAGCAGCCCGTGGTGAACCCTCGTGGGGTCGGAACGCCGTCAGCGTGGCCCGTGCCAAGGCGCGAAGAGGGCGTTTGCCGGGCGCAAACAACCGATGAGAAACGAAGGCATTGGCCACGGGGGCGGTGTTACGGCGGCGCGAGGGTTCACCACGGGCTGCCAGGTTGTGCCAGCAGCCACGCCGTGACCTCGGCGGGATCCTGCTGCGCCACGCACACTCGATGGGCGATCTCCGCCGACAGCAGCGTCATCAAGGCGAACGCCACGGGGGCTCCGCGCAGATGCGCCCGCCACAGGGCGGCCACCACCTGCCTTGGCACCACCCCTTCTCGGACCAGGTGGCCGTCGGCGACCACCCGCGCCATCGCACGCCGGAGAACATCGACTCGACGCAGCCACTGCTGCGGCCCCGAGACGGCATGCGGTCGGCGTAGCTCGGTCCACAGCGCGTCGAGTCGCGAGGTCGTCTTGCGGTCGGGCAGCGTCGACCGCTGGCTGAGCGGCACGCCGTTTTGCGTGGGCGCTCGTGCCAGCCGAGGGAAGTCGCGACGAAACATGTGCAGCCGGGCCCGCTTGTGTCGAAGCAGCGCGGCGGGCACGGTGGCAAACACCTCCAGCGCATCGCGGTGGGCCGCGGGCGCGAAGTAGTCCGCGCGAGGATCCACCAGTGGAAATGCGCCTCCGGTGTACCAAGGCCCGCGGTTGAACGCGTCACTGCCCGAGGCCTTGAAGTCGTCGGAGCCAGCCCATTGCGCGGCTTCGGCCTCGATCGCCCCGAGGCATTGGGCCTCGCGCGCGGCGTGGTCGGGGAACAGCAGCGGCATCGGCCATCGCACGTAGCGACGGCGCGCCAACGACAGGGGGAGTCGATGAAAGCCGAGAAACAGGTCGGCCAGATACCCATCGAAACCCACCGCGCCCGCGGGCTCGATGTCTTGCCCGACACCCGTGAGATACAGCTGATGGATGTGGACCAGTCCGGCGCAGCGTTCGATCCACTGCCGGAGAAGCTGCGTCAGGTGAAGCTGCCCGACGGTGGGATCGACCAGCGGCAGACCCAAGTCACGGGCCAGCGTTCGCACTACGGCGTGCTCCCGCGGATCGATGTGCACATGACACAGCCGGGCGGGTGGCGTGCCGCGGGCCAGCAACACGCCCAACAGGTGTCGCGAGTCCATGCCCGATGTCAGCGGGAGATGGACGGCGCGACCACGCAGACGCGGGTGCTCCAGGACCGCGTCGACGATGCGGGCCTGGGTTCGGTTGATCCGGGTCGCGGCCTCGTCCAGATCGATCGCGGGGTCTTGGTGGTGCTGCACGGGCCCCGAGGCGATGGTGTGCACGGTGCCGTCTTCGTCGATGCGGTATTGGGTGCGGGGACGCGTTCGCTCCACGGGGCGCAGCAACGACCGCGCCCCCACCGGATGACACAGTCGAAACACCTCGTACAGCGCCTGTCGGTCGAGGTGCATCGGCAACGCCTGCGCGGCGAAGAACGCGGGCGAGGGAGCGACCGCGGCACCGGCCTCCCCTCGATACAGGTACAGGGGACGGGTGGCGAGGGGGTCGCTCACCACCCACGCCCGGCCTGCGCCCGGCTCCACCGCGATCGCCCGGAAGAACCCGTCGAGGTCGGAGAGCCCGCGCGCTCCATCGCGAGCGAACCGCTCGGCGGCGACCTCGGCGTCGTCACGGCCCGGCTGCCTGTCGCCGAGCAAGACACCCTCGAACACCACGGTCACCGCGGGGTGCGTCGACTCGCTGGCCAACGCGCCCGCGGCGTGGATCCAAAACCCTCCGCACGCGCGCAGCGGCAGCCCCGGTCGAGGTGAGCCTGTGCGCAGATAGACCCCGGGCGCGGTCGATCCCATGAAAGCGGGAGCAGTGTAGCGCGGGTCGGGGACAGCCCGTCCGAGCGGGGTGTCTCGGGCTCAGCCGGACGGCCGGGCGATGGCGAAGGCGGAGGCTGGGTGCTCGTTCAACGCAGATCGACCTCGACCCACGCCGAGATGAACTCGGCGGTCATCGTGTCGTCGTAGGGGCGGTACAAGGCGCGGATCTTCACCGTCTCGGCCTTGGCCGGAGTCCATGCGTAGAGGAGATCGGGGATGAGCCCGTGCTCGCCCAGCAGCGAGACGGAGGCTCCCGCCTTCAAGGGCTTGGCCGTCATCGCGTCGTGGCGTTCGTTCCAGTCCGCATGGGCCCAGGTGGGCTCGGTGCCCTCGATCTCGAAGCGCAGGCGACCACTGCGAGGTGGCACGACCATGCGGCTGCGGTCGCCGACGTTGGTCAGGGTGACGTCGACGACGTCGGAGATCCTCGAGATGTTGCCCAGGCCTCGGTGAGGCTTGGCCGACAGCGACAGCTCGAGCGGGCGGATCACGTCGAACTCGATGGGATTGGAGACCAGCTCGAACCCACGCGTGCCCGCCATTGCGCCCACTGGCCCCGAGCTCGTGGAACCACTCTTGCCCGTGGTGCCCTCGCGGTACGCGTAGTGCATGAACAGCCGGACTCGGCCCTCACGTTGGATGCCCAGTGAGCTGGCCGGGTTGCCCATCCACTCGATGGGAACGGTCTCGCCAGGGGCGAGCGCGATCACGTCGTCGGTCCACGTCTCAGCGAACATTCCGCAGCGACCAATCTCGTGGGTGTCCAGCGGCTGCCAGCAGCCGTTGCCCGTGTCGACGAAGCCGGAGTACCAGGTATGCGGCTCTCTCCACGCGACCTCGGACCCATCGTTCGGCAACACCGCGTGGTGTGTCTCGGAGCCTGAGCCGTTGCGTAGATGGCCCTTGATCGGGATCCACTGGCCTGGCTGGACCGTGGCGGTGCCCTCGTACTGGAGGTCGAGCGCGAGGTCTGGGTGCAGCGGCTCCACTGGCGCGGCGGGAGTCGCCGAACATGAACCGGTCCCGGTGGGCGCGGGAGCATGGTCCCGCACATCGGCCGGTTCGCCTTCGTCTGGCGTCTGGTCTTCCGCCGCAGGCTCGGGCGTGGGGGCTGGCGCGACCTGGGCCTCATCGAGGCGCTGGGTCTCGGGCACGCTCTCGGCCCAGGGGGTGCACGCGACCATCGAGGAGCAAACCGCCATCCACAGTACGCGTGACATCGAGACCTCTACGCACGGCTGCCCCATCTCGGTTCCAACTCTCGTCGATTGTCGTGGGCTCGGCCTTGGTGTTGGGGTGGGCCGCCCAAAATACTCGAATGTGGGCTGTTTGAACGGTAGTCGAGATCGCATCAACAGCGTGAAAAAAGCACAGACGACGCGAGGCGATCGGTGACTTCATCATCGTGGGACGGATACGGAGGGGACGGGCGCACGCCCGAACGGGGCCAGCGGTCCGCGCAGCGGGCTTGGGTCTGCTGTTGCTGGGCGTTGGCTGCTACGCAGGACGGCACGACGGGGTTCGGGCCGACGGTGGCGACGGTGAGGGTGACTCGGCCGGCAGCGAAGCGGGCGACAGTGGGGAGCCACTCGGCTGTGACGGCGGAGCGCCCGTCGTTGCGCCTCGACCGTTGCGACGGCTCGATCCCGTCCAGTACCAAAACACCATGCGCGATCTGCTGGGAGACCCGCAGTTCGTCGCCGACTACGACTCCACCGAGCCGCTGATCGCCGAGCGTGGCGTCCGGCAGCTGCGCGACGGGGCGGAGTTGGCTCTGACGCGCCGCGATCAATGGTCGGTGGCCGTGTCGCCGTGCGACATCGATGGGCCCGCTGACGATGGCTGCGCGGAGGCCCTCATCGAGGTGTTCGCACCGCGAGCATTCCGACGACCGCTGTCGAGCGACGAGCGGCAGTGGCTGCAAGGGATCTACTACGACGCCCGCGCACAGCTCGGGTTCGGCGATGCGATGGAGGTCCTCATCTCCACGATCTTGCAGTCTCCCGCGCTCATCTACTTGGGTGAGGAGGGGACGGCGGTCGAGGGGGCGCCGGACGAGATTCGTCGCCTCACCGATCACGAGCTGGCCAGTCGCCTCAGCTACTTCTTGTGGGACACCATGCCCGACGACGAGCTGTTCGCGGCCGCCGATGCGCAGCAGCTGACCACGGAGCAAGGGCTCACCACCCAGGTGGAGCGCTTGCTCGCGGATCCGAGGGCGCAGGCTCGAGGACAGCAGCTGGTGTGGGACTGGATGCAGCTGGATGGGGGCGCGCTCCATTTCTCACTCGAGGAGTCGGACAAGCGCGAGGATCTGTACCCGGAGTACTCGGCGGCGCTGGCCGACGCGATGCGGACCGAGACGATGGCGTTCGTGGGTGAGGTGCTGGCCGACACGGCGAGCTTCGAGCAGCTGCTCACGGGCACGCGGGCCTACGTCAACGGCCCACTCGCGCAGCTGTACGGGGTGCCCGGCCCGCTCACGGCCGATAGCTGGGAGTGGGTCGAGCTGCCGCCGGGGCAGCGTGCGGGCGTCCTGACCCGTGCTGCCTTCCTCACCGTGTTCGCGAGTCCGGCGTCGCAATCTCCAATTCGGAGAGGGGTCTTTACCCTCGAGGAGGCGCTGTGCGTCAAGCTGGGCGATCCTCCACCCAACGCGGACGACACTCCGATCGATGGACAGAGCCCAGACGAAGGAGAGCCGCTGAGCATCCGCCAAGCCACCGATGCACGCACCGCGGGGGCCGACTGCATCGGATGCCACAGCGTGATCAACCCGGCCGGCTACACCTTCGAGCACTACGACGCGATCGGGCGCTGGCAAGACGACGAGGTCATCAGCGGCTTGCCCGTCGACTCCAACAGCGCTCTGGTGGGCAGCGATGTCGATGGTCCCGTGGCCGATGCCGTGGAGCTGAGTGCTCGGCTGGCTGGCAGCGAGCAGGTTCGCACCTGCTTCGCCGATCGGTGGTTCGAGCAAGCGGTGGGCGGAGAGGCGGGGCAGCTCGATGCGTGCGCCCACGACCGGGTCACCGAGTCCTTTGCGGCCAGCGGTGATCTTCGCGAGCTGATGGTCGCCATCGTGCTCAGTGACAGCTTTCGCTACGTCAACCTCGGATCGGAGGAGCAATAGCCATGGTCCAGTCGCGCAAGCATTCGGGTCGGCGTGCGTTCTTGCGGGGGGCCGGTGGCGCCGCGCTGTCGCTGCCGCTGCTGGAGTTCACCCACGGTCACGCCTGGGCCGGGAGCGGCGATGCCCTGCTCCGGTTTCTCACGGTGTTCAGCCACGGCGGCACCATCTCCAACATGAACAAGGGCACCCGCTTCGACGGGACCACCAACTACCACGGCGAGGATCTGTGGCGTCCGGCCGATCCCAGCAGCGAGTCGCTCGTGCTGGGGCCCATTCACCAGCCGCTGGAACCCTGGCGCGAGAAGCTGTTGGTGCTCGAGGGTATCGACAACAAGGCCGCGATTACCCACGAACAATACGGCCTGGGTGGACACGGCTCCTCCAATGTCAGTGCGCTCACCGCTGCCTCCATCACCGAGATCGGCGACGACACCACCTACTCCGAGGGCCCGAGCATCGACCACGTGTTGGCGCAGCGCCTCGCCGCGCGGCAGCCTGTGCCGTTCGACTCGGTGCACTTGAAGATCGCGGGACACCAGTATGGCACCCCCTACTTCTCGGGGCCTCAGCAATACGTCTCGGGTGAGGACAGCCCCGCCGCCGCGTTCGCGACCCTCTTCGATGGGGTCACCGGTGGCGAGCCCGACCCGGAGATCCTGCTGCGGAACACCAAGCGTTCTTCGGTGATCGACGGCCTTCTCGATGGCTACGGCTCGTTCCGCCAGCGGGTGAGCGTGCGGGACCGTCACGTCATCGATGCCCACCTCGAGCACCTGTACGCCCTCGAGCAGCAGATCCAGGACCCCGTCATCTGCACGCCTCCGTCGGGGATCGACGCCGACGAGGATGCCCAAGGAGACGTGGTGGGCGCGCTGATGGCGGAGATCATCGTCGCGGCGATGCGCTGCGGCCTGACCAACGTCGCCAACCTCGAGATCTCCGACATCATCTCGCCGTGGACATCGGCCGGAGCGTTGGAGGCCGGTCTCGACATCCCGTTCGGCATCGGCCATGCGCTGCACCACATGGCGGGCGACATCGGGGCCACGGGGCCCACGCCCCACCTCTACGACGACTGGTTCGCTTATACGCTGGCCAATCGTCGCTGGCGGATGAGCCTGGTCGCGCAGATCTTGGAGGGACTCGACGACCCCAACTTTGCCGAGGGCGATGCCACCATCCTCGACAACAGCCTCCTGCTGTTCACCAGCGAGTTCTCCAACGGCGTACGGCACACCGCGTGGAATCAGCCCGTGCTGCTGGCCGGCAGCGCGGGCGGGGTCATCGAGACGGGGCGGTTCATCACCTACAACCAACACGCGCAGTCGAACCCCGACAGCCTCGAGTATCAGAGCGCCGAGTCGATCCACAACTTGTACACCTCGGTGCTCCAGGCGTTCGGCGAGAGCGACACGCACTTTGGCAACGGAGCGGCCGATCACGAGGGGCCGCTGCCGGGGTTGGTCGGCTGAGCGCGGGCTGCGATCGGGCCGCCGTGCTCGGCGGCCCATGTCTCGGACGAAACGCGGTGGTTTGCTCGGCTGAGCGCGCTGCGAATGGACCGTCGTTCCCGGCCGCCCAAGCGCTTCCCAAGAGGCGCTGCCGCGACGACCTCCTGCGGGCGCTCAGGCGGTGAGCGCTCGTGCATTTCGACCTGGTCTACTGGGGCGGCTCGCACAGGGCGCTGAACTGTCCCAGGTCGCAGTCGATGATGGCCTGGTCGGGCATGGCCCCCGCGCGGGCATTGCCGCAGACCGAGCGGCTGACCCGGGGCCCGCACTCGGCCGTGCACTGGCCACCGCCACAGATGTTCGAGTCGTAGCTCAGCAGGACGACGTCTCCGTCGTCGTCCACCAGGTAGGCGTAGATCACCGAGGAGTCGATCCCCTGCAGCTGTTGCCGCGCGATGAACGGGTTTCCGACGTCGAGCGCCGAGGTGACGCACGCGAGGACATCGGTCGAATCTCCGCCGACCTCCAGTTCGCCGCAATCGGTGGCCCCGGCGGCGGCCAGCTGCGAGACCTGCTCGTCGAGGTTGCAGGTCTCGCAGTGCTCGGTCTGGGAGGGCGGGTCGTCCGATTCATCGGCGCAGGACCACGACGGCAGCAGCGCGAACACGATGACGGCAACGGCTCTGACGTTCATGAGCGCATCATCCCACGACAGGGTGGTCCTGGGGGGCGGTGCCGCTGGCTCAGAGCATTGGAGAGTGCCGATGGGGCTCGGCCCTGGGCTCGCGATGCTCCGCGGGTGATACTCGCGGCGTGACCGATGGGGTCGAGCGGCGCTCCCCGCTGTCTGGGTTGTTGGAGGCGGAGGCGCTCGTGCTCGAGCCCGGTCAGACCCTGTCGGGAACGCCGGGCTCCCGTCGCGTCTATGCGCTCGACCGCGGACGGCTGGAGGTACGGCGGGTCGATGGCAACGGACGAGACGTCGTCGTGGGCGTGGTCGAGCCGGGCCAGCTGACGGGCGAGCCGGGGGCCACGCTGCAGGCCGTCGAGCGCAGCGTGCTGCACGAGGTCCGGCGCGAGGTCGTCGACGGCGTGGACCAGGGCCGACAGGGCCGGCACGGCGTGCTGCACGAGCTCGTGGGCAGTCTGCAGGGGCAGCTGCGGGCCAAGCAACAACGGCTCGTCGAAGCGGCGACGGCGTCCGAGCCCGCCGGCACACGGGATGCGATGGCACGCTTCATGGTCTACATGCTGGTGGGGTTGGCGGCCTACGCGGTGGTGGTCAAGATCGTGGCGGACCGTCATGTGACGCTCGCCAATGCGACGGTGGTGAGCGGCCCGATCTTGCTGGCGATGTTGGCCGTGGGCTGGATCTTCGTTCGACGCAGCGGGCTACCACGGCATGTCTTCGGCCTGCGCTGGGAGCACGCGGGCAGAGACACTCGCGAGGCCCTGGTGTGGACGGTGCCCATCTTGGTCGTGCTCACGGTGGGCAAGTGGGCCCTGGTCCAGTGGTCGCCCGCGCACGCAGGTGAGGCCGTGATGCCCGTGCTGCATCGCCCGTTCGTTGCCGGGCCGCTGGTTGCCGACCTCGTCTACACCGCGTTCGTGCCGCTGCAAGAGTTCGTGTCGCGGGGGGCAGTCCAGGGATCGCTGTACGTGCTGCTGCAGGGCTCGTCGCGCCGCCGATGGTTTTGGGCGATCGTGGTCTCCAACGCCTTGTTCGCGGTCACGCATCTGCATCTGACGTTCGCCTACGCCGCCGCGGCGTTCGTCGGAGGAATCGTGTGGGGCCTGTTGTTCGCGCGACAGCGGTCGTTGGTGGGGCCGGTCGTCTCTCACATGGTGATCGGGTTCTATGCGCTCCACGGGCTCGGCTTCGCCGCCATCCTCAAGGGCGTCGGCTGACCCGCGGCTCGGTCCGTCCGTGGCGCAGCGACAACAACCCGAACAGCAGGCTCCCCGTGCCACCCAAAAGCAGCACGAGCCCGAGCACAGCTGCCGTGTTCGGCTCGTCCTGGACGACGACTTGGGCAAACAACGCGGCCATCGACAGCTGCACGAACCCCAGCACCCCCGATGCGGTGCCGGCCAGCTGCGGCACGACGTTCATGGCTCCGGCCATCGTGCTCGGCAGGGACAGGCCCGCGCCGAATCCCGAGATCACCGAGGGGAGAAACAACAGCGCGGGGGTGAGAGGGAGGTCGTCGCTCAGCA
>JAHZJA010000946.1 GCA_022601155.1 Deltaproteobacteria bacterium
CACGATGCCCACATGCGAGACCACGAAGTGGTCGAGCACCGGAATGCCCAGCAGATCGCCGACGGCCTTCATGCGTTGGGTGAGCACCAGGTCGGACGTGCTGGGCTGGGCATCGCCGCTGGGGTGATTGTGAACGAGGATGACCGCACCCAGGCCCCCCTGGACCAGGGGCCGAAACACCTCGCGTGGGTGAACCTCGACGCTGGCGATCGAGCCGACCGCGATGGTGCGAACCATCTGCAGGCGGCGCCGTGCATCGAGGCCCAGGATGGCAAAGGTCTCCTGGCTGGAGTTGCCCAGCGACGCCCGCAAGTAGTCGGCCACGTCGTCGGGGCCCGTGATCGCGCTGGCATGGGGCAGCTGAACCTGCGCCGCGCGGCGACCCAGCTCGAACGCGGCGCAGATAGCGGTCGCCCCCGCGAGACCGACCCCTGGCGCACGACGCAGTTCGTTGGGGCTCGACCGGGCCAAGACCTGCAAGCCTCCACTGCCGTGCAGCAGCGTCATCGCTCGATCGAGCGCCGTGCCGCCGCCCAGGACCAACGCCAGCAGTTCGACGTCGGCGACCTGCTGGGGACCGAACAACATCATGCGCTCGCGCGGGCGCTCTTGAGGGTTTTCGAACAGCATGACCGCGTGCCGTTCAAAGGGCATGCCGGGCACAACGCACCGCGACGACAGTCGGGCGCAGAGGCGTTGGCCCATCGACGGGACGGTTCGTGGCCAGCGTGGCCATGGACTGGGCCGGCACGACGGGGTCCGGGTGTGGTGGCCCTCGCCTCGCGCCGCGCCGGGTGCGTGGTATCGTGTGGAGGCCCGTGAGAGCACTCCTTCTTCGTTCCTGGTCATGGGCCCGACGATGGCCGACGGTCGGGCTGAGCAGCGTGCTGCTGCTGGCCGTCCCCGGTTGTCAGGGCAAGGGCGCGGCGCCTCAAGGGGCGCAGGCCCAAGTCGCGGTCGGCCTTCCCGTCGCGGCCGCCACGCCCACCGCAGCCGAGCCTCCTCAACCCCGTCGGGTCGCAACCGCGCCTTCGCACGGCTTCAACGACCAGATCGCATGGCGTGGCCTCGATGAAGGTCTGGCTGAGGCCAAGGCCAAGGGCATGCCGATGATGCTGCTGGTCCACGCCAGCTGGTGCGGTCGCTGCAAGGAGCTCAAGCCGTCTTTTCAGCAGCAAGAGCTCGCCGCGTTGTCGGAACGTTTCGTGATGGTCAATGCCGACCAAGACGAGACGCCCGCCGTGCTCTCGTACGGCCCCGACGGCAGCTACATCCCGCGGGTGCTGTTCTTCGACCCCGCCACCGGAGCGCTCGACGAGAGCCTCCAAAACCCGGGTCGCGACCGCTTCCACTACTACTACAGTTCCGGCGACGACCTGCCGGGAATGATGGAGAAGGCCCTCGCCCGCCATGGCAAGTCCTAAGCGCTCCACTGCGCCCGCTCATCGCCGCCTGGGAACCCCTTTGGGGATCGTGGGCCTGCTGGGGCTCGGCCTGATCTCGGTCGGGTTGGCAACCACGCAGCCGCCCGCGGCCCAGGCCGCCCGCCCCATCCAGACGATGCCGGTCTCCGAGATCAAGCCGGGGATGCGGGGTCATGCGGTCACCGTGTTCTCCGGAGAGCAGAGCGACCGCTTCGAGATCGAGGTCGTCGACACCATCCGCAACTACCTGCCCAAGCAGGACGGGGTGCTGTTCCGCTCCAGTGATCCTCGCATGGAGCACTCGGGGATCGTCGGTGGCATGAGCGGCTCGCCGATCTACATCGACGACAAGATGGTCGGGGCGCTGTCGTACGGCTGGCGCTTCAACAAGGACCCACTGGGCGCCTTGACCCCCATCTCCAACATGCTGGAGGTCGGCGAGCTGCCGTTCCGCCCCGACGTCCTGGTGCGACCGGGCGGGCCCCGAGGGCGTTCACGCAGCGGTACCCGGGCGTGGGCCGATCAGATGCTCGCCCTCAACACCGATCCACTCCCGGCCCGCCGTCGCCCCGACGAGCTCGAGCAGGGCCTGGCGATGTCCCCTCTGCCCTTGCCGCTGTCGGTCTCGGGCATGGGACCGGCCGCCGCCCGGATGCTGGGCGACACCTTCGGCATGGTCCCCGTGCGCGGCGGCAGTGGGCCCGGTGGCGAGACCAAGGCCGGCACCAAGGGCAAGACCTGGAAGCCCGGAGACTCGGTCTCGGTCGTGCTCATTCGCGGCGACAGCTCGGCGGCGAGCAACGGCACGGTGACCTGGGTCGGCCCCAAGGGCGACCGATTGCTGGCCTTTGGCCACTCGATGTTCGAGGACGGCCCCAGCAACCTGCCCATCGCCAACGCCCGGGTCCACACCATCATCTCCAGCGTCGACCGCTCGGTGAAGATGTCGAGCCCCCTGACGATCCAGGGGTTGATGTACCAGGACCGCCAGCCCGCCATCGCGCTGCGCACCGACCTTCGGGCCCCGCTCATCCCGGTCAAGACGACCATGGTCGGCCCCGACCCCGACCTGCCGCCGCGCGTGTACGACAACGAGGTCGCGTTCGGCGTCGATCTCACCCCCAACTTGGTCGCGGGGATCTTGGCCGAGGCGGTCGACGAGGCCGGGCGCGACGCGGCCGAGCTGGTCATCCAGCTCCACCACGAGATCGCCCTCGAGACGAGCAAGGGGCCGCGCACCGTCACCATCGACGAAGACGTGTTCTTCCCCCAGGGCCTGGTCGGCCGGATCTTGGGGCGCAGCCGCGGCGTGTTGGTGGTGATGGCCGCGCTCGACAACGAGTTCGAGGTCGCCGAGATCCGTGGCATCACCCACGAGATCCGCATGCAGTACGGCGCCCCGGTGGAGAGCATCGAGGCGGTCCGACTGCTCGACGGTGAGATCCGCGAGGGCGACGTGGTGCGCCTGGCCGTCACGATGCGCGCCTACAAGGGCGACACCCGCGAGCTGGTGGTGCCCGTGCGCATCCCCGACGACGCAGGCGGCGAAGAGGTCATGATCGAGCTCATCGCAGGCGACGGGGCCACGCCCTACCGCCCGATGGCCGACTCGCTCGACACCCTGCTCGACACCATCGCGCAGACCTACCCCTCTCGCTCCCTGGTGGTCAGCATCTACCACCAGGGCGAGGGCCTGTCGACCAAGCACGGCCTCATCGCCGACATGCCCGACAGCGTATTCGAATCCCTGGTGGACCGGGGCAGCACGACCGACGCGGTCCGCTTCAAGCGGCTCGCCCGGCGGGTGTTGCCCACCGAGACCCTCATCGAGGGCCGGCACACTCTCAAGCTCGACGTTCTTTCCCGCACGACCTTCGACGACGCACCATGATGGACCGCCGCTCCCTTCGTTTGCGCTCCCCATCCCTCACCGCATCGTCGGTCGCGGCCGTTGCCGCTGCGATGCTGGTGGCGGCACCCGTGCCGGCAGTGGCCGGGGGAACCCGCAGCATCTCCGTTTCCGACCACGAAGATCTCGACCGAGGGGAGACCGAGGGCGCCGCCATCGAGTCGAGCGGCCGCGTAACGGTGGGCTTTGCTCCCAAGCGCGGCGAGCTGTCGGACGCGACGTCGGCCTTCTCCTGCCTCGGGGGCAAGGACGAGGTCCTCGTGGGCACTGCCGACACGGCTGCGATCCACCGGATCTCCCTGGGTCGGCGGGGCAAGTCCAAGGGCGCGGTGCAATCGGAGCGCGTCGTGGAGGTGCCCGGCGTGGTCGTCACCGCCATGGCCACCCTGCCCGGCGGCGACGTCGTGGTGGCGAGCCTGCCTGGCGGCACGCTGCGACGTCTCGACAAGCGCGGCAAGCTCCATGACTTCGCCACCCTGCCCGTGGAGCAGGTGTGGGCCCTCAAGGTGCACGACGGCAAGCTGTACGCGGGCACGGGCCCCAAGGGCGAGCTGTTCGCGATGAGCCTGGCCGGCAAGGACCCCAAGGTCGTCCTCGACGACGACGACAAGCACATCATGAGCCTGCTCTCGGTGGGCGACACCCTGCTGGTGGGTACCGCCCCCGGAGCCCGGCTGCTGCGTCCCAGCGACGAGCCCGGCGGGGTGCTGCTCAAAGACTTCTCCGGCGACGAGATTCGCACCATGGCGCTCACCCGCCAGGGCCTGCTGGTCGCCGTCAACACGTTCGACAACCGTCAGCTGGGCTCGGTCGAGGCCCTCACCCAAAACCTGGCCCGCACCAGCCTCACGGGCAAGCCGCCCGCGGGCGACCTGCAGCAGGCCCGGCCGCCCAAGGCCAACGCCGCCGTCTACCACCTCGATCTCGGGCCCGGCCGCGACCCCGACCGCGCCACCGAGGCTCCCTGGGACGAGTGGTTCAAGCGCGACGGGCAGTACTTCACCTCCATGCTGGCGCTCGACGACACGGGGACCGTGCTGCTGGCGTCCTCGGCCGACGGCAAGGTCTATCGGCTTCGCGGAGCCCGCGATGCAGCCACCGTCGCCGACTTCGAAGAGCGGCAGACCACCGCGCTTTGTCGGGCGAACAAGGGCCCGATCTTCGCCACGGTGGGGCAAGGCGCCGCCGCGTACAACCTCCAGGCATCGAGTGCCGACAAGGCCCTGTACCGAAGCAAGGTGTTCGACACCAAGCAGCCTTCCGACTTTGGTGCCGTGGTGCTGCGAGGCCTGGGGCCGCTGACCGCCCGCGCCCGCGTGGGGCCGAACGACGAGCCCGACGACCGCTGGTCCGACTGGACGACCATCAAGCTCACCTCTGAGCCCGGGGCAGGCTTCCGCGGCGACCTGGGAGTCTTGTCGCGACGACGCTACCTCCAGCTCGAGCTGGGGTTGGCCTCACCCAGCGCCGAGGTCCGCGACTTCGAGCTGTTCTACGCGCCCGAGAACCTGGCCCCCCGCCTGTCCGAGGTGAAGATCTCGCGGCCCAGCTTCGAGAGCGACGGCAAGCGGGAGCCGAGCACCAAGGTCACCATCCGCTGGAAGGCCGATGCCCGCGACGACGACGACCTGGTCTACGACGTGCGGGCCCGCCCCGAAGGCACGGGCGAGACCCAGTGGATCCCGCTCCACGACGACGACGAGCCGCTGACCAAGCGCGAGCTGTCGTGGGATCTGAGCACCGTGCCCAACGGGATCTACGAGGTCGAGGTGGTCGCGAGCGACGAGCCCACCAACGGCGCCACCAAGGCACGCACCGACGAGCTTCGCAGTGCGCCGTTCGTCGTCGATCGGCAGCGTCCGCGTATCGAGGACCTGCGCGTCGCGGGGGGCAAGATCACCGCGACGGTGCGCGACACGGGCGGGTATGTGCACGACGTGGCGTATCGCATCGACGACGGCCCGTTCCACACCGCGGTCGCCAGCGACGGCCTGTTCGACGAGCCTTCGGAGACGATCTCCATCGTCGTCCCCAAGCTCAGGACGGGCACGCACCGGGTGGTGCTGCGAGCACGCGACTCGTTCGGCAACCTCGAGACGGCGGCCACCATCGCCACCATCGAGTGAGCGCACCGCCGCCCTTCGGGTCGGCCACCGCGACGCACCACAGGCCGCGCATCCGTTTGGATGACGCGGCCTTCTTCATGCCGATGGCCGCGACCCGCTTCGATGAACACGGCCGTCCCCATCGGATGCGCGGCCTCCAACGACAAAGGCCGCGCATCCGTTTGGATGACGCGGCCTCGTTTGTTGCGCCCCCGAAAGAGCGCGATGGGGTCGGACTCAGCCAGCCTGCTTGCGCGCGGCTCGCTGGAGCTGCTGGGCGAGGTCGGCCAGACGCGCCAGCGGCATCTTCTTGAGCTTGTCGGTGTACTCGTGGTCCTTGGCCTGACCCTTGAGCTCGAGGATCTTGGAGACCATGCCATCGCGACCACCGAGGGCATCGACCTTCTCGACCACGGCCATCAGGTGGAGGAGCTTGGCGTTGGAGACGTACTTGAGCCGCTTCTTGTGGTCGGCTTCGCTCTCGCCTTCTTCGCGCTCGACGACGGCGGCCACCTTTTCGATGAGCGCGTCCTTGGAGCCGTAGGTCTCTTTGACGATTTGGAGAGGAGTCTTCTTCATGGTTCGTTCCCGATGTTCGCCGCCATCAGCAGCTACGAGGTGTGTCCGGTCGCCAAACGCGACACGGCCCGGGAGCAACGTCGTTGCCAGCCCGGGCCGCGGATGTTGGCGTGTCGAGCACGCCAACGCAAGGGAACCTACATGAGGCTGCCCATGTTCTCCTTGAGCTTGCCCTCGATGACCTTCATGTCCTCGGCGGAAGCCTTGGCGGAGACCGTGAACGCGGTGTCCTTGGTGTCGAACTTCACGCTGTCGACCACGCCCTGGGGAACGCCGAACTGCCCGGCCATGCCCTTCATCGCCTCGAACTGCGTCGAGATGGCGTCCTTGGCCTTGCCGGCCTCGTCGGAGGACTTGAGACCCACGGCCACGAACAACTCGAGACCACCGCTCATGTCCATCCAGCCCGCGACGTCCTGCGGCTCGCCAATGTCACCGGCCATCTTGGCCATGCCCTTGGCTTCGTCGGGAAGCTTGCCAGCGAACCAGATGTGCTTGCCGGTGTCGGTGCGAGCGATGGTGTCCTTGAGGCTGCCGTCGAAGGCCGACTTGCCCTCGCCCTTGGTCAGCTTCTTGACGTCCTCGGCCCAGTCCTTGCCCGCGAGCACGACGGTGTTGTCGTCGACCACGTAGGCCACGGCGCCGCCGTCCTTCATCTTGAGGACCTTGCCCTCTTCCTCGGCGGTCCAGGGCTCTTCGCCGGCCTTCTCTTTGATCTTGCCGGCGGCGCACTCGAGGTTTTCCTTCTTGCCGAGGCCGTCGGCCACGACGGCCACGACCATCTTGCCGTCGCCTCCGTTGGGATCGACACCGAAGGTCACGCTCTTCCACTTGTCGAGGCCGAGGTTGCAAGCGCCCATGGCGTCGAGGACCTCTTTGCCCTGGCTCTCGACCATGGACTTGTTGTCCTTCCAAGACTGGGTGCCCTGCAGCGCGGACAAGTCCATGCCACCGACGACGGTAGCGGCCTCGGGAATGAACTTCGCAGCAGCGCCGCCGCCGCCTCCCTTGCAGGCGGCCACGCCCAGAAGGGCGACAGCGAAGGTGGTGGTGGCAAACGTCCGTCTCATAGCGGAGGTCTGTACACGACGGGTTGGGGCGGTGCAAGCCGAAAAGGGTGTGGTCATGTCGGTTTTCCTGGGGTGGTGGGGGGCCCTTTTTCAGGGCACGCACACCCCAAGACGGACCTTGGCGGGCCCGGTTGCGCAAGGTAGGGTCGCGATCGTCCGATGCCGTGGAAAGAGTACGAATTCAAAGGGCAAACGGTGTACGTCCGCGTGCTTCAGACTGGCAAGCCGATCGTTCACCGGGGGCGAGTTGAGCTGCGTTACAAGCTTGGAGCTCGCAAATCCTATCGAGCCTCGCCCGATGGGCTCACCGACATCGACGGTGCAACCGTCGAGGACAGCGAAATGGGCGGAAGCGCAGGCGGTGCCGCAGCGGCAAGTGCAGCACTTCGCGAGACGCCCACGACGCCAGCAGATGCCGAAACTATCGTCGTCTACACCGACGGCGCGTGCTCGGGGAACCCTGGACCAGCCGGCATCGGCGTGTTGATGCAGCGCCCCGAGGAGACCGTCGAGATCTCCGAATTCCTGGGCAGCGGCACCAACAACATCGCAGAACTCGCGGCCATCTTGCGCGGGCTCGAGACGCTGCGCGACGACGAGTCCGACCGCCTCATCCACCTGTACACCGACAGCGGATGGAGCCTGGGCGTGCTCATCGGCGGTTGGAAGGCGAAGGCCAACCTCGATCTCATCGGCCAGATCCGAGAGCGCATGGCCAAGTTCCCCCGCCTCGAGCTCCTGAAGATCCGCGGTCACTCGGGCCAAGAAGGCAACGAAGAGGCCGACCGGCTGGCGACGCAAGCCACCCGACGCGAAGCGACCACACCCACAAGGGTTCGCCCCAAGCGGCGCTGACGCGGACGCCCACAACGGGACGAAAAATAGTCGTCGCAAGGACCCGTGTGGATCCTTGCGTCGGCGCGGGTATCACTATGAAACCGCGTCGATGGCATCTCGCAATGGAGACCCGCCGCCGCGCGCTCTCAATAATTGTTCTAGCCGGCCGGCCCGCTTAGCCAGCGGGACGCGTAGCTCCGGCTGACGATGACACAACGCGTCCGCAATGGGGTCACCGTCTGGGCACGCCAAGTCGATGCCGTGCAGCTCCAGGTGCAGATGCGGCAATGACCGCGCTGAGCGTCGCAGCCACCGCGACACCGGCCGTGGCGATGCCAGCAACGAGGTGCCGATGAGAGGCACGCGCACGACGGGCGAGACCGACATGGGCAGCTCGAGCAGGGGCACATCCTCGCGCCGATGAGGATGACGCGTGCCGAGAAACGAGCGCGCATGATCGGCCAGCGACGACGACCGCTCGCCTCGCAACGCCATCGCTCCCATCACCATCAGCTTGGCCGCGTAGTACAGCGGCGAAGGGAGACTCGAGCTGTCGTAGCGATAGCCGAGCGCGGCGGCGGCCGACAACAACCCCGCGTCGTGCGAGTACCCCGGGGCTCGGAATCCCATCACGTCTGCGCCCAACTCCCGCAGCAGTGCATCGCACGCAGCGAGGTCTCGCCGCTGACGCTCGGCTGACCAGCGCACCAGATCATAGGCATGCGAAAAACTGTGGTTGCCCAGCTCGTGCCCCTCGGCGATTGCTCGCCGAAGCGCAGCCGCTCCCGGTCCACCGCGCTCCTGATCACGAGCGAGATCGCGACCGATCACGAAGAACGTCGCCCGCACGCCCGTGTTCGCGAACAGGTCGAGGAATCGGGGTAGCCAGTGTGACCAACCCACCCCAGCGTGCACGGACTCGGGCGCCGTCAGCCCGTGAATCGCGTGGTAGCAGCCGACATCATCGAGATCGACGCTCACGAGGGTGGGCGGTAGTGCGATGGGGGGGACTGCCATGACGGGCGCCCCAGGATACCCAGCCCTTGGACCAAGGGGATGACCCCCCCGGTGATCCCCACAGTTGGCGCTCGTAGGGCAAGCCGTCCCGGTTCGCATGCGCCGACGGTCGCGGTACCGTAGCCTGTACCCATGGCGCTCACTCGCACCATCGTCTCGGCCGCGCTCTTGGTCGCCGTGACGGGCTGTGGACGCAGCCCCAGTTGGTTCCCCGACTGCGGAGAGCTGAGCGAGACTCCCGGCGTTCCCCTCGTTGCGTGCAACATCCCCGCGTTTTGCGGAATCCAGGAGGAGCTCGAGGCTCGGGTCAGCCCGGCCAACGCACTGGTCGTCCTCGACCGCTCCTGCTCGATGGCCAACCTCATCGAAGGACGCACGCAGTGGTCGCGGGCCGTCGAGGCCGTGGTCGACACGGTCTCGGACCCGCGTGCCCAGTCCATCCGCTGGGGCCTGACCTTGTTCCCGTCGCGGGATGCGGTGGGCGGCAGGCAGGGCCC
>JAHZJA010000947.1 GCA_022601155.1 Deltaproteobacteria bacterium
CCGAGTCGGTCGCCCGCGCCACGCCGAAGTCAATGACCTTGGGTTCGCCCGACGCGTCCACCAGGATGTTGGCCGGCTTCAGATCGCGGTGGATGATCCCGGTGTCGTGGGCGGCCGCGAGCGCGCGCACGATCTGGACCATCAGGCCGCGGGCACGAGCCCACTGGATCCGGCCCTCGCGGCGCAGCACGTCGCTGAGGTCTTCGCCCTCGAGGAACTCCATCGCGAAGAACACCGATCCGCCGGGCACGGGACCGAAGTCGACGATGTCCACGATGTTTTCGTGGTTGATCATCGACGCCGCCCTCGCCTCCTGAAGGAAGCGGTCGACGTGGGTCTGATCGCGGCACAGCTCCGGGTGGAGGACCTTGAGCGCAACTTTCTTGCGCAAGGTCACGTGCTCGGCGAGGAAGACGCTGCCCATGCCGCCATCGCCGATGACCTGCTGGACCTGGTACCGATCTGCGAGGATCGTACCGACGAGGTCCTGCGGCGAGGACCACATGCCTCCTTCGGGGGCTCCGCCGTTTTCGGTCATGGTCGAGTGCTCATTCTCGAGTGTCCGAGCATACCGCAGAAGCTAACGATGGTCCGTGCGGTCCGATCCATGGACATTGGATCAGGGGCCTGCGGATTCGGCGATCGGGGGCGCCAGCGGGCCTGTTGGCGTGCTTTTGGAGGCCGATTGGGTGCTCACGGGCTTTCGCGGGTCCGCCAGACGGTTCAGCGGCTGACGGGCCTGGGGTCGCGGACCGTTCCCGACCGCAGGGATCCCGCCGCGGGGCAGGTGGGACGAGCCCTCACACGTCGGACGAAAAGGTGAAGGACGCGCCGGCCAGCGCAGCACCGATCGACGCGTCCACCTGCAGCTTGCCGGCATCGTCGGTGCGGACCTGGAGGCTGACCGCGCCACGAGGGCTGCGGGGCAGGAAGTTGGTGGCGGCCTCGTCGAGGCGCGCGGCCACTTCACGGGAGGTGGCGTGCGGCGGAAGCTCCTCGCGCACCGCCTGGGCAAACCGCGCGGCTCGTCCCGCGAGGATGCGACCGGGCAGCTGCAGCTCGTCTGCACCAGGGTGGCTGGTGGGGGCCGCCGACAGCCGAAGGCGGTCGCTGCCGCGCTCGCTTCCCAACACCAGCACGCCACGGTCGGCGAGGGTGCGCTGCTGATCGACAGAGGCCAGCCGCTCGGTCGCGATGCTGTTGCCGTCGTCGAGCGCGTAGGATGCCGGGCCGACCAACGCGCCCGCGCGTCCAAAGATCTGCCCCGGTCCTCCGGTCTGTCCCACGCTGGCGGAGACCATCGCTGCCACGCCCCACGTGGGGCTCCCGAGCACGATGCGATGAATGGGGCCGACCTCCTCGTTGGCGAGGACGATGGCGTTGGTGGTGACGCACAGCCACCGCGTGCTTGGTTGCTCGCGCAGCCCAACCCACAGCTCGGGCGCCTCGGGCGGATCTTCACCGTCTTCGAGCACCGCGCCCGTGACTGCGGGTGGGACCTCCACCACGACCGGAACGCTGCTGCGCTCGCCCAGCTCGGCGAGAGCCTGCAGGGTGGCCACGTTGGCGACGGGGGTCGCCACGAACACCGCGTCGGGGCGGTCCATCGGATCGACGTCGAGTCGATGGCCCAGCTGCTCGACCATGTGCTCGGCGTCGGAGTCCATCAGGTCGAGGGAGAGATCGTCAGCCCCAGGGGAGGCCGACACCACGGCTCGAAAGCCACGCCAGCTCGCTTCGAGGGTCGCGACGGTGGGCGCCGCCAGTAGATCGAGAGCCGTGCCCTCGACCGCATGGCGAATCAACTGCGCGACCGTGGCAGCCTCGGACTTGCTGGAGGTGCTGACCCGGGTCTTCGAACCCGATTCACTGCGAACGGCACCGATGAAGGCGTCCAGCCCCGACTTGGCTGCGGCGATGGGGTCGGCCGGCTCGGGCGCGGCGACGTCGGCCTTGGCGAAGATCGCATCGAGGGCCGAGCCCTTGCTCTGCTCGGTCGCGGCCGGATCGGGGGCAGGGGCCGGCGCGGTCGGTGCCGCGGGCTGGGCCTGGGCCGCGACCTCGGGGGAAGGGCTGGCTGCCCCGGCTTGAACCTGGTCGATGGCCTCGACCAGAGCACCGTCGCCCAAGGCCTTGCGTACGGCGGCGACCGCCGCATCGACGTCCGGCTTGCGCCGCAGTCCCTCGGCGATCTCGGAGAGGCGGTTGAGCACCTCCACCTGCTTGATCACTTCGGACAGCCGAAAGTCGCGCGGGCGCTTGAACTCGAGCGTGAAACTGCGCGTCGCTGCTCCACCCAAGCCATCGGGGATCTCGACCGTGGCTTGGGGAGCAACCCGCGACATCAGGGTTGCGAAGCGTTCTCCCGAAGCCGCCGTGACGCGACCACTGGGGGTGGCGCTGAACGGGGCAACGACGAGCCAACGCAGGGGGCGAGCTTGGCCGACGGCAAAGGGCATTAGAGGCCGACCTTAGCCGCGCCGTCGATCCCCTGACAAGCGGGGTGCCGTGACCAGTCGCGCGTGTCCTACAGCGGATCCCCGCGCACTACCGACGAAAACGACCCAGCCATGGCTGTCCCGCCGCGACCCCGATCGCATACATGTTGCCGATCGAGTCGACGGTACCGCCCGTCAGCGCGAGCGGTCCGCCGTCGCCGGCCAGGGCGCGGTTACACGTCGGGCGCCCGGCCGGATCGAGGCGCAGGGTGAAGGCCTGCTCGGGGCGCTCGAACACGGCGCCGACGAGGCCGACCCCGCCGTCTTGATCGACGCCCAAGCCCGATGCTCGCACCGGTACACCCAGGCGCAGCTCGTCCGATGCATACGACCACATGGGCGTGGCGGTCGCGTCGACACGCCCTACGTGGAACGACGGGGTGCCCTCCTCGTCGAGCATCTCCGTGAGCATCGTGAGCGAGCCGTCGGGGCCCACTGCGACGTCGACCGCGCGCTGCATCGGGGGGCGGGGAAGCGCGCTCACCGGGGCGTAGGTCCACTGGGGCTCGCCACCATCGGCGTCGAATTGGAGCAGCACGGCCTGATACTCGTCGTCACCCGTCTGCTCACGCACGAACGCGTAGATGTTGCCGTCGGCGTCGGTGGTGACCGCTCCGCCCTCGTCGGCCGACGTTCCCAAGATGAGGCCGGACCAGGTCGTGGTCCACAGCTCACGGCCGGCGGGGTCGAGCTTGCGGATCCAAACATCGTGGTCCCGTGCGGTGACCGTTACCGTGCCCACGACGATGGCGTTGCCATCGGCATCGAACGCCGCGCCCGTGCCCATGTCGGCCATGCCACCGAGATCGTCGTGGGTCATCGTCCACAGCGTGTTGCCGTCGGCGTCGAGCTTGCGTGCCCAGATGTCGGGGGCGGTGTCGCCCCAGTAGTGGCCCACCACCAACGTGTTGCCATCGGCATCCGCTGCCACCGCGCGACCACTGTCGGCGCCGTTGGGGCCCTCGACGACATGCGACCACAGGTCGCGCCCCTCGGGGCCGCGTCGGGCGATCCAGATCTCTCCGCCGTCGCCCGCGTCGTCGACGGTTCCGGTGACGACCAAGCGTCCCTGTGAGTCGACGACGCCGTCGCCGGCCAGTGGATTCAAGCCGGCCGGGACCGCACCCTCGACCACCACCGTCCACATCGGCCCGCACGAGGCGATGCACTCGTTGTCGCAGGCATCTTCGTAGTCGCGATTGCCGTCGTCGCACTGCTCGCCGGCCTCGACGATTCCGTTTCCGCACTGGGCAGCCGGAGGCTCGCCCGTGCTCGCGCCCGTCGTGGTGGGATCGCCGTCGTCCCCGTCGAGCAGGCCGTCGTTGCACAGGCACACGCCCAGCTCCCGCCCGCTGGGTAGGCACAGTTGGCGACCGGCTTCACCGTCGAAACACTGACAACCCAACAGCGCGCCCGGAGTGCAGTCGATTCCGCTCGGAGCTACGGCCGGGGCGGAGTCGCTCTGCTGTCCATCGAGACCGAGCTCTTCGTCGCCGCATCCGGAAGAGCCGAACACGAGCGCCCCCAACAACCAGGGCAGGACGACGACCGGGGTGCC
>JAHZJA010000948.1 GCA_022601155.1 Deltaproteobacteria bacterium
CGACGAGGTCGTGATCCAGGCGGAGTCTGGTCTGGCCCGTCTGCTCGGCATCCAGCGAGCCCAGGTCAATGCCGCGCTCCTGATGGCCAGCTCCGCCGAAGCGCTCGCGCAACGGGATGGGATCACCCCCACGGTTCGCGCCGCGGCACTCACCGCTGGCGCGCAGGTCCTCACCCACAACGGTGAGCACCGCAGAGCACTCGACAAGTACGCCCAGGCCTCGAGCCTGCTGGAGGCCGAGTACGGCGCCCATCACATCGCGTTGGTCGAGACCCTCGATGGACAGGGCACCGCGTTCGATGCCCAAGGAGACCTCGCCCAAGCCGAGGCCGCCTATCGTCGGGCCATCGAGATCCGCAGCGCCTGGCAAGGCGCACGACACCCGGCCACCGCCTATCTGGTGACCAACCTCGCCGTCGTCCTCGTCCATCGCGGCGAATACGAGCAGGCGATCGAGCAGTACGAGTCGGCGCTCGTCATCCTGCAGAGCGAGCCCACCCCCAACCACGGGCGTCTGGCCCACACATACGCCAACTTGGGAGCTGCCTCCAGCCGGCTGGGGCGTCTCCACGAAGCCGAGCAACAGCTTCAGACCGCACTGGGCCACTTCCGTACCGAGCTTGGGCCCATTCATCCCAGTGTCGCATTGGCTCACTTCAACCTCGGCGTCACACGGCAGCGGCAGGGGCGGTTGCTGGACGCACGCCAGTCGCTGCAGCGCGCCGACGAGATCCTCGAGCAATCCGAGCCCACCGTTGCGACGGTACGACTACAGGCCAAGATCCTGCGTCACCTCGGGGTGATCCTCGACACCGAAGGCGACAGCGCTCGGGCCCGCACCCACTACCAGCGCGCCGTGACGCTGCTGGAGTCGAAGGTCGGGGCTCGCGACCCCGCGCTCGCCACCGCCATCAATCGCCTGGGCCGTCACCTGCGAGCCTCGGACGCGGTGCAGGCCGAGCAGCTCCATCGCCGCGCGATGGACATCTACGCTGCCGATGGTCGCCTGGCGACACGCATGGCGGACACCCTTCGGTTCCTCGCACGCGCCCTCATGGCTCAGGGCCAGCTGGAACCGGCTCGGTACTACGCGACACGAGCCCTCGACCTCTACGAGACGGTCATGCCTGCTCCCCGGGCATCACACGTTGAAGACGCCGAGTCATTGCTCGATGAAGTCCACAGTCGTCGTCGCACTTTAAAGTGACATTTTTCTCCGAAGTGGTGCAACGCTTCGGGTCGAGCAGGACACTCCAGATTCGAATGTGAGGCACGGCTCGGTGCCCCGGGTCAGAACCGAATGGTCGGTTCACGCAGGGGTCGAGTCCGTGTTCGAGCACTCGAATCCGCCGCGTCACCTCTTGGTGGCATTCGCACATCGCCGACTGTGACACTGTCACTCGGGGTCTCGACCTCGCACCATCGACGTACGACTGCTCGACGAGCGCACCTCGACCGACCGAGGCGCGCCTGCCAATGGGGCGACGTGTTCTCGACGAAAGAGCACGCCATGATCACCTCCGCCACCTCCATCCTCAGCACTTCGACCTTCTTCCTCGTCCGAACCGCCTCGGCTGCCTGCGTCGCAATTGTCGCGATGGGCTGCACCCCCACCTCCGGCCCCGACGCCCTGCCGCAGACGAGCACCGACGCGATCGAGACTCACTCGTCACAGCGGAGTGCGGCGACGCAGTGCGGCAACGGAGTCGTCGACGTCATGGAGATCTGCGACGATGGCAACCTCGTCCCCGACGATGGCTGTGACAGCACGTGCGTGCCCTCGGGCGTCTCAGCCATGAGCCGAGGATTGGCCACCAGCTGCATGGTCACCCACTCTGGCCACGTGTACTGCTGGGGTCTCAACGGCCAGGGCCAGCTCGGACACGGCCACCTGAACACCATCGGCGACGACGAGACCCCGGTCGGGATCGCGATGGTCGACGTGGGCGGGCTGGCCGACGACGTGCAGACCAACGGGCGGCAGAGCTATGCCCTGCTTCGTGACGGCTCGGTGCGGGCATGGGGCATCAACGACGCGTTCGAGCTGGGACTGATGCACGCTCAGACGATCGGCGATGACGAATCACCGGGGTCCACGGAGCTGGCCACCATCGTCGAATTGGGCGGTAATGCCACCCAGATTGCCGTGGGAGGTGACTTCGCCTGTGCGCGGCTCGATGATGGTGGCGTGCGCTGCTGGGGTGCCAACGACCGCGGCCAGCTCGGCTATGGACACCACGACCGGATCGGTGACGACGAGACGCCGCAGTCTGCAGGTGACATCGCACTCGGCGGTCCGGCCTTCGACATCACAGCGGGGCAACATCATGCCTGTGCCGTCCTCGCCGAGGGTGAAGTGCGTTGCTGGGGCGCCAACGAGTTCGGCCAGCTCGGGCTGTCCCACACGGCCGACGTGGGCGACGACGAGCCTCTGGTTACGGCCGGTTTCGTCGACGTCGGCGGTCCCGTCAGCCGTCTGGTCGCAGGACGCTCACACACCTGCGCCTTGCTCGAGTCGGGGGCGATGCGCTGTTGGGGTGACGGCCAACACGGTCAGCTCGGTACCGCAGACATCGCCACCATCGGCGACAACGAAGCGCCGTCTGCCGTGGGCGAGATCCCACTGGGGGACGCGGTCGTCGACTTCGCCGCGGGCCAAGACCACACCTGTGCCGTCCTCGACGGGGGACAGCTGCGGTGCTGGGGAGATGGGCGCTATGGGCAGCTGGGACGCGAGACGATCGACAACGTGGGGGATGACGAGGCCCCCGATGCCGTCGCAGCCGTTGCACTGGGCTCGGGGGTCCTGGCGTCCGTCTTCTCGGGTGCGGGCGCGCGATCGACCTGTGCCGTGTTCGAAGACGACACCATGCGATGTTGGGGTGCCAACGACAGTGGCCAACTCGGCTTGGGTCACACGATGACGTTGGGGGACGAGCCCCAATGAGGCGCCCGGAGATCTGCCCAATCTCGATGTGCTCGATGTCGACGAAGGCTAGCAGGCTTTGCGCCAAAAGGTCACATTGCCAACACGGAAGTCACCCATTCGTGGCGTAGGGGCGGTATCCTCTACGCCACGTGGACAACGACGAGGAGCCGAACGACGCCGATCTGCTCTACGCCTGGCGCGGCGGGGATGGTGATGCCGGCCACCAACTTTGCTCGCGGCACTACGCAGCCCTCACCCGCTTCTTCGACAACAAGCTCTCGGAGGACGCCGACGATCTCGTCCAGGAGTCGTTCGCCGCGTGCGTGCAGGGCAGGGACCGCATCGAGGGAGGGTTTCGAGCCTACCTGTTCGGCATCGCGTACATCCGGTTCAAGCGTCACCTTCGCCGCCGATACCGCATCCCTGAAGACGAGATTCCGTCTCGCTTGCTGTGTGACAGTGATCCCGGACCGAGCACCATGTGCCGTAGGTCCGAAGAGCGACGCCGTCTGCTCATGGCGCTGCGTCAGTTGCCCATTCCCATGCAGACCGCCCTCGAGCTCAAGTATTGGGAAGAGATGAAGAGCCCCGAGATCGCCCGGGTCCTGGGCGTGGAACCGCCCACCGTCCGCAGCTACATTCACCGCGGCGGACTGCTCCTCAAGAAGATCGTGACCGAGCGCGACCTTTGAGCACTCGGCGCCGCAATCAAACTGCCGCCCCGCGTTACTCAC
>JAHZJA010000949.1 GCA_022601155.1 Deltaproteobacteria bacterium
GTCATCCCGTCGGCGGCGCCCTGCATGCTGATCAAGGGCGCGTTTACCTCTCTGGCCACCTGGGAGTGGGTCTACGCGATCGCCTATTCGGCGGTGGTCCTGGGCGCGGCTGCGTGGTGGGCCCGGTCCGCGTTCGTCCTGCACATCACTCGCAACGGAGTCCGGTCGTGATGCCCTCGTTCGCCACCGTGCGGTTGTTGGCCCGCAACGACGTGCGCCTCATCGCCCGCGACAAGATGCTGGTCACGATGGCCGTGTTCATCGTGGTCATGGGCGTGGCCACCCGATACGCGCTCCCGGCTATCGACACTGCGTTGGCCAACGGTGGAGTGATGCCCAGCGACACGGTGACCCTGCGGTTTTCGGACACATTCCCCATGTTCGTGGCCTTCATCGCGCTGTGGCAGGCCGCCAACATTCCGGGGGTGCTGTTCGGCTTCATCCTGCTCGGCGAAAAGGAGGACCAAACGCTGCAGGCGCTGCGGGTCACCCCGCTGCCGCTGCGCGTGTACACCGGGTATCGCGTTGGGGTCTCGGCGGCGGTGGCCTTGTTGGCGGCCTTGTACCTCAGCTACTCCATCGGCTGGAGTTCGCTGCCGCCGCTGCGCCTGCTCCCCATCGCGCTGGGGGCCTCGCTCACCGCACCGCTGGCCGTGCTGTTTTACGCCACGTTCGCGAGCAACAAGATCCAGGGACTGGCGCTGACGAAGTTCGGAGGCGTGGCGGGCCTGCTCATCCTGGTCGGCTTCTTCGTACCCGAGCCATGGCAGTGGCTGCTGGGTGTGTTCCCGCCGCTGCTGGTCGCCAAGTCGTACTGGATGGCCCTGGATGGTCGGGCTTGGTACTGGCTGCCGTTGCTCATCGGCTCCGTCGCTCAGGTTGGGTTGTTGGTGCTGCTCATCAATCGTTTTCGTCGCGCGGTGTCTCGCTGAGCCCGTCGGGTCGGTCGCGATCGGCGTGCACCACACCCCCAGGTGACGTGGTGGGCGCGAGTCCGGACTCGGCCCGAGCCGCTGGTCGAGGGCCTCGCCGGGGGCTGGCGCGTGAGCGCAGACGAGCCGGTCAGATCCGTCGGGAGCGTGCGCACAGGGTCCGCGGACGGTGCTTCGCGGCCGGGCTCGTCGCGGCCGGTCCTGCGACCTCGCTCATCCACCCGCGAGCACGTAGGCTTGGTGGTGATGAGCGACGATCGGCCCGTTCGAATCGGCACCCGCGGCTCCGCCCTCGCCTTGTGGCAGGCCCATCACGTACAGGCGGAGCTCATCCGTCATCATCCGGGCCTCCAGGTCGAGCTCGAGATCATCAGCACCGAGGGCGACCGCATCCAAGACCGGCCGCTGGCCGAAATCGGCGGCAAGGGACTGTTCGTCAAGGCCATCGAGCAGCACCTGCTCGATGGTTCGGTGCACATCGCGGTGCACAGCATGAAGGACCTGCCCGCGTTCGGCCCCCCCGGCTTGGTCATCGCCGCCACGCCTCCACGTGAAGACCCGCGGGATGCTCTGGTGGGGCCGGCCGGGGCCACGGTGGCCACGCTGCCCGCGGGCTCTCGGTTGGGTACCGGCAGCTTGCGGCGTGGAGCGTTGGCCCGGCGACTCAACCCCGGTCTCGAGATCGTGCCCATCCGCGGCAACGTCCCGACGCGGGTAGGGAAGGTGGACGCCGGAGAGCTCGACGCCGTGATGCTGGCCGCGGCCGGACTACGGAGGTTGGGCAAGGGCGACCGCATCGTCGAGTCCCTCGATCCCGAAGTGTTTTGTCCTGCCCCCGCGCAGGGGATCTTGGCGCTGCAGTGCCGAGAGGATGACCAGCGGGCTCGGACGCTGCTGGGGGCGCTGGCCGACGACGACGCCACCGTGGCCGCCACGGCCGAGCGTGGGTTCGTGCAGTGCTTGAAGGCTGGATGCACCGTGCCGATGGGGTGCCATGCCACGCGCGACGGCGACCAGCTGGTGGTGCACGGTCTGATCGTGCATCCGACCGGGGAGCCCTGCTACGAAGCACGCACCACGGGCCCCGTCGACCAGGCGGAGAGCCTGGGCCGCTCCCTGGCGCAGAGCCTGCTGGATGCGGGGGCCGCCGCCGTGCTGGCGGAGCTCGGCTACGGCCCGGCCGGGGCGTAGCGCTACGACGGGGTAAAACGCCTCGGCCAGTCAGGCCCAAACCCGGCCTCAACGGTCGTGGAACGCCCGGCTCGCCCCTTGCATCCAGGTGGGCTCGGTGTCGGATCCGCCGCTTCCCGATGTGGATATTGCTGCGTTGCTGGCGATGACCTTCGAGTCTCGTCCGTCGACGGAGCTGGCCGAGCGGGTGCAATCGCGGGTGGCGTTGCGGACGACGGTGGCGGAGCTCGGTCGGCTGCTGCTGGTCGCGCCGTGGCACTGGGTAGCGGATGAGCAGCGGTCTCTGGCCGAGGAAGACGAGCGATGATGAGCAGCATCCCGATGGTGGGCATGGCGCCCGAGCCGATGGCGCCCCCCGAGTCGTCGATGGGCATGATGGACCTCGCGTGGCTCGAGATCGCCGCGTTTGCACCTTCCGTGCTCTCGGGGATCGTCATCCTGCTGGGTGGGTGGCTGGCAGCCGTCCTGGTGCGCGGGTTGGTGGCCCGTGTCCTGGGTGTCACTCGGATCGACGACGCGGTGGCGCGCACACGATTGGCCCGGATTCTCGAAGCGTTCGACGAGGGGTTGCTGCCATCGCGGGCGATCGCCTATCTGGTGTACCTGGCGGTACTGCTGCTGACGGTCATGGCCGCCGCCGATGTCCTCGGGCTCGACGCGGTGGAGATGGCGGTGGGTGGCGCACTCGTGTACCTGCCGCGACTGGCTTCTGCGCTGTTGGTGGTCGCCGTGGGTGCCTACGTCGCCGGGGTGGCCCGTCGCGGGGTGGGGGCGGTGCTCCACGAGATGCGCAGTCCGCTGGCCAGTACGCTCGAGTCGGTCACCGAGCTGGGGCTACTGGGGCTGACGGTGCTGGTGGCCGTCGATCCGCTGGGCCTGGACATCTCGTTCGTCACCTCCAGCCTCGGCCTGGTGCTGGGCATCGGGTTGGTCACCATTGCGTTGCTGTTTGCGTGGTCGATGCGGGGGCCGGCCCAGGAGATCGTGGCCAACTACTACCTGCGTCGCATGGTGCAGCTGGGGGACGAGA
>JAHZJA010000080.1 GCA_022601155.1 Deltaproteobacteria bacterium
CCCGTGCAACGCTGGTCGTGCGCTCGCGCTACAGACGCTGATCCTGACTCTCGGGCTCGGCACTGTCAGCAGACTCACCTGTTTGGATCTGTGCATGTTGACAGTCGACTCGCCACCGAAAATACTGGCCCCGATGGCAAACGTCAATCCAGAACTCGATGAGGCGATCGTCGCCAAACTCGGGAATACGTCGACTCGAACCCCCACTCCGGGACAGTTCAAGGCGGCACTCACTCAACTTGCGCAGAATGTCGGCTACCGTGAACAGGCCACTCAGAACCCGCAGCTCATCGTGAAGGACTTCACGCTGAGCCTCAAGGAACTCAGTGCACTGCGAGCGGTTGCGGCAATGTCTGGTGCCGATGTCGATGCAATCGACCACGTCACCGCAGCCACGATCTCCCAGCACGCCGAGAAAGAAGACGCGGCGGACTGGGACATCTCCTGCTGCTCTTGCTGCTGCTGTTGCTGTGGTGAGACGGCTGGTTCGCCGCTCGTCGCCTGAGCGACACCGGTTGAATAGACAGTAGGTCGAGCGCTAACGAGTACATTGCGGCCGGGGACCAGGTGCCTCGGCACATGAGTTTCCCAGATGGTCGTGTGGCATTGGACTGCGCATTCGGCCACGTGCATTGGTAGAGGAGCGATCGGGTGAAAATCGAGTGGACAGGCGAAATCGACGGATATCTGCGGCAACGGGCGTGCGACCAGGTATCCAAGGTCTATCATGAAAACTCCAAGCTCTCACCCGAGACAGCTCGTAGACAGGGTGGAGCCGCGGTTACGAATCCAATGGAGAAGTACATCTCCAGTCGCGGTTTCCGTCAGTACGAACATCTTCCGCAGGTGCCACTGCCTGCGGTCATGCCCAACGCCAGGGCTCTGAGTGACGTCCTCAGAGCCCGCCGTTCGCGGCGTGAGCTCACCGGCTCGTTCAGTCTCGCTCAGCTCTCATCAGTTCTCCAGCTGGCACTCGGTCCAACCCTGGTGTTCGAGTCCGACCCCGAGAAGATTACCCAGGCCTGGCGCGCCTGGCCCTCGGCCGGAGGCCTGTTTCCCATCGACACCTATGTCATCGTTCGCAATGTCGAAGGCGTGGACGAGGGCCTCTATCACTACAATGTCTCCACGGTTGCGCTGGAGCGGCTCCCGAGCCGCGCCGCAGCCGAAATCCTCGAAGATGGATTCTTCTGGCAACAGTGGGTGACGACCGCGGCCGCCACCATCTTGTTGGTGGCTTCCTTCGAACGAACCCAGGCGAAGTACGGCGAGCGGGGCTACCGATTGGTCATGCTCGATGCCGGTCACGCGGCCCAGAACGTGCTGCTGGTGGCAGAACAGCAGGGCATCTCGGCTTGCGGCGTCGGGGGCTTCTGCGACGACTCCCTGGCCGCCGACCTCGATGTCGATGGTGTCGAGGAGGCCGTCGTGCACTCCCTGGTGCTGGGTACGCCGGGCGAGCAACCCCAGTGACGCGAAAGACCGAGATGTTCACCAACAAAGACAACGAGTTCATCGCCTGGTACCCGACATGCGTCGAGCCTGGGCCGGCCAGCACCGTGTGGACCCCCCGCAGGGCCGCGTGGTACGTGCACATTCCCTTCTGCACCGCCATCTGTGACTACTGCGGATTCGCGGTCGAGCGGGCCAAGGGCAACAACAAGGCCCGCTACCTCGACGCCCTGGAGCAGGAGATCATCCGCTACGCGGAGTCGGGGCGCCTGGAGGGGCATCGGTTCGAGTGTGGTCACTTTGGTGGCGGCACGCCCTCGGTGCTGGAGGCCTCGGAGCTCATCCACATCAAGAGCTTGATCGACACCCACTTCGACGTCATCGACGACCCGGAGATCACCGTCGAGGTCAACCCGATCTCGTTCACCGCCGACAAGGCCGTCGCGTACCGCGAGGCTGGCGTCAATCGGATCTCGTTCGGCCTGCAGTCGTTCCAAGACCGTCTGCTGCGAATCATCGGCCGTCCTCACCGCAGCCGGGACGTCGACGAGACCCTGGCCGCGATCGATGCCGCCGGTTTCGACAACTTCTCACTCGATGTGATCTACGGGATTCCATCGCAGACCATCGAGGAGCTTCGGGCCGATCTCCAGCGTGTGATCGAGACCGGGGCCAAGCACATCTCGTGCTTCCGCCTCGAGATCATTCCGTTCACGGTGCTCAAGCTGCGCGAGGCGTCGGGGGACAACCCTCCGCGGCTCGACAAGGCAACCCTCGACGAGATGGACCTCATCGTCACCGAGGTCCTGGTGGGCGCCGGTTATCGCGAGTACGGCGCGTTCAACTTCGCCAAGCCGGGCTACGAGAGCGTCCACAAC
This sequence comes from Deltaproteobacteria bacterium, assembly GCA_022601155.1. Taxonomy (GTDB): domain Bacteria; phylum Myxococcota_A; class Polyangia; order Nannocystales; family Nannocystaceae; genus Paraliomyxa. The sequence goes on from JAHZJA010000080.1 coordinate 2,331, forward strand.
GACATCGCCTTCATGGCCCCGCAAGACGACTACATCGGGTTCGGCAACAGCTCGTACTCGTTCATCAACGGCCACATCTTCTGCAACGAGGCCTCGATCGAGGCCTACGAGGCCGCGGTCGCCGCGGGTCGAGATCCCATCGCCCTGGCCCATCGCCTCACCGCGCTCGAGGAGATGTCGCGATACTTCGTGCTCGGAGTGAAGTTCCTTTCGGTCTCGCGAAGCGGCTTCATCGAGCGCTTCGGACTCGAGCCCGAGGCCCTGTTCGGCACGGTGATTGCCGACCTCGAGCGAGCGGGCATGTGGGTCCGCCAAGAAGACTCCTGGACGGTCACGCCCAAAGGCCGCCAGTACATCAACAACATCGCCAAGTCCTTCTACACCGAGGACAGCATCGGGCGTCGCAACTTTGCTCAGTTCGTACCGACGATCACTCCCGATCAGATCCTTCGCTACGCTCGCCCGGCGTCGGGCAATGCGAGCAAGACGCTCCAGGAGCAGCCATGAGCCAGGAAAACAACGAATTGCCCATCCGCCTCCAGCTTCGACCTGGCATCCAGGTCTTCGTGGTCTCGGCCGACGAGATTCAGCTCGCCGCCGTCAACCACAGCACCACGTTCACCAGCATCCCCGTGGTGAACCTGGTGGAGACGATCGTGGACGCGACGCGAGTCCCCACCACGCGCAGTGAGATCGTCGAGCTCGCGGCGAGCAAGACCGACAGCGAGCCCGCGCTGGTCCAGTATGTGATCGAGCTGATGCGGAAGATGGGCTGTCTCGTCACGCGGTCGGCCGAGGATGACGACGAGCTCGACGCCCTGGGCCAGTTCCACGCCAGCGTGGGGATCGATCCAGACTCCAGTGCCGGCAAGCTGAAGGCGGCCCGGCCCGTCGTGGTGACACCGACGGCGAGCGCTACGGTGCTCGAGCAAGCACTCGTCGACTCGGGTATCGATGCCGAGTTGATCGCGGTGGAGGCCGGCTCCCCGTGTAGCGCTGCGCTCGACCGGGTGCGGGCCGCCTTCGAGACCTGCCCCGGGCCCCTGGCGGTATGGGACATCCCGTGGCGGATGCCGTTCGCCCGGCGTCTCAACGAGGTCGCACTCGAGCGACCGCGCCCGGTGTTGTTTGGGGTCTGCGAGGGCGCCGTCGGCCGGCTAGGGCCCTACGTCGTGTCGCGGGACACCGCCTGCCTCGAGTGCGTGCTGACACGCTCGCTGACCAACGCGGGGGAGAACGAGCTCCGCGTGATCGAGAGCTACCGGGCGCGGCTGGGCGACGTGGTGCCACAGCCCCTGCCGGGGCATCCTGCCTTCCGCCGTGCGATGGCGGGCCTGTTCGCCGTGGAGCTGTCACAGATTCTACTGTTCCGTCCGCCGACGACCCTCGGCGGCTACGTCGAGTACGTGTTCGGCGGCATCGGAGCCCGACGCCGCGTGGCGTTGCGGAGCCCACGGTGTCCCGCGTGCCACCCCGAGCATCCCCCGCGCCTGGCCTGGAACGCTCGGTTCCCGGCTCCCCTGGTCAAGAGTGGTGCAGCATGAGCACATTGAACGAATCACTGGCCGATTTCTCGGCCCTGGTCGACAGCAAGACCGGGATCATTCGCTCGGTCTCGGTGCTCAAGCTCAGCGAGAACGACCCCCCGGTCTTCCTCGCGCACTCCGATCCCTGCGACACGGCTCCGATCACGGGGATGCGGGCGGCCAATCGCGGTGCCGCGTGCTCGGTCGCCAGTGACCGGGCCCTGGTGCGAGCGTGTGGCGAGTCCATCGAGCGCTACTCGTCGGCGATCTACGACCCGCGCTCGCTCCGACTGGCGAGCTTCGACGAGCTGACCAAGGCCGGAGAGCGAGCGATCCGCGTCGACGAGATCTATCAGTTTCGCGAGGAAGACTACGACGCGCCCGGCTTCCCCTACCAAAGGGCCGAGTTCGACACCTCGATCCGCTGGGTGAAGGGACAATCGCTGTCGACGGAGGAGCCGGTGTGGCTACCGGCCAGCTGCGTCTACGTGCCTTACCTGTTCGACAAGGAGGTCGAGCCGTGGACCCACATGCCGATCTCGACCGGGCTGGCCGCGGGTCGCTCGCTCGAGCAGTGCATCTACAAGGGCATCTACGAGATCATCGAGCGTGATGCGCTGATGATCAGCTGGCTCGCCAGGCTCACGCCGCCGAGGATCGACGCGGAGAGCTGTCGCGGGTTTGCGCCCGATGTCGACCGATTGCTCGACACGGCACAGATCACGGGAGGCGAGTGGTTCATCAATCAGCTGACGCTCGATGTCGACGTGCCCGTCATTGGCGCTGCGCTCATCGACCCCGGAGATCCGCCTCGGACCTCGTTCGGGATCGCGGCCAGCGATGATGTCGTGCATGCGGTTCGCCTCGCGCTCGAAGAGGCGGCGCTGACTCGAACGCTGGTCAATCGGAGCCCGGAGATTCTCGACAACAGCGGCGAGGTCAAAAAGCGCATGGATACGCTTCGCGGCCATCTCATCGCCCACGCCACATCATCTCGGCTGCGAGACAGTCTGCGGTTCCTGACCGACGACGGTCCTTCGATCGAGATGTCGGCACTCGTCGCCGAGCGAGCGCCGCTCGAGGAGCGGCTGGCGAGCGCAGGCCTCGAAGCGTTCTGGGTCGACGTGACGACGGACGATCTACGCTCGTGTGGGTTTCATGTCACCCGGGCGATCGTCCCGGGGATGCAGCCCCTCGACAACGATCACCGGTTTCGCTACCTGGGCGGCGACCGTCTGCACACGGTGCCGAGCAAGCTCGGTCACCCGGTCGCGCCGGGCCAGTTCAACCCCGATCCGCACCCGTTCCCGTGAGCGCTCAGGAGCCGAGCCGAACGCCCGGCTGAAGCACGGCCCGAAACACCACGACCACTGCCCCCAGGGCGAGCAGCCAGGGCCACAGCGGTTGCTCGACCCAGGTGGGGGTGGACGGTTGAGGGGCCACGATGTTGCCGATGCGCCGAATCGTGACGATGAGGAACAAGCCGGCAAAGAACGGATACAGGTAAGAGATCCAGTGCGGGGCCGGCCAGGAGACGAGGGCGATGAGCATGCTGCCCACCAGCCACGGCCCGATGCCCGTCAACAAGATGTGGTGCGTGCTCGCGCTCGAATCGGCGGGCAGTGACGTTGTGGTGATGAACGAGAGCAACGGCTCTCGCGCCCACAGCCCGAGCCCGGTCACGGTGGCCAAGCCCACGACGAGCATCATCCAGCGTCCTATCCCGGGGACCTTCAGCCAGCTCGCCACCCGGCCCAGATCTCCTTGGGGCACGAACGGCGTGGTGATGAGGTATCCGAAGAAGTTGACCAAGCCATGGATGCACAGCCACAGCAGCAACAGCCGGGCGGGGGTGGGGATCGAGCCGCTGTAGCGAAGCACGACGAACAGCACGATGCCCTGAAGCAGGCTGACCAGCGGGCCTGCGGCCGAGACCGCTGCACGTCGACCACCCTCGAGCCCGTGATGCTCGACGAAGACATGGTGAAGTATCGGTCGACCCCCCAGCGCGCTGGAGGTGAGCGCATGGCCAAGCTCGTGGATCACCGTCGTCACCAAGAACGCCAGGATGTAGATGACGATGCTGAAAATGAACAAGCGATGGCTCATTACACGAACTCCGAACTGGCTATCGATTACCGTATGGGATGGAACCTACCGGGGCAAGCCGATGACTGCGGGTGGTCATGAGCGTTGAGTCGAAATCCGTCGTCGTGGGGTGGAGTCTCGAGGAGCGAATTGGCACTCGAGCCACCGGCGCTCTGGTCGATGCGCTCAACGACAACCGAGCATGGTTGCTGCCCGGAGATGCGAGCCGCTTCGATGGCCTGTTCGACGACGCACGGTTCCGCACCGCACTGCAAGCATGCGCGGGCCGAAACAATGCATTCGGCGCGGTCATGGGAGATCAGTTCGGCGATGGTCTGACGTTCGCCGAGCCGATCGCCGTCGATGCGGTCGACGATCACCTCGCGCGGGCGCATACGATCTGCGCGACCAACATCTCTGCGTTCGACGAGGAGCTCGCGGCGGCAACTCGACAGATGGCGAGCTCGCTGGGCGGACTGGGCCGCATACGATTCAATGCCTATCGATCTCCCGAGGGGGCGCACACTCCCATGCACACCGATGTTCGGGCATCGATCTCGATCCAGCTGCAGGGCACCAAGCGCTGGCGGTACCAGACGAAGCCCAGTCGTCCCTACCCCGAGTCGAACGCACAGATCGATCGGTGGGGAGACGTGGTGTGGATGAAGCCGGTGGCGGGCGTGAAACCTCCAGCCGCCCCCGTGGACGCACAGCTGGCCGAGGTCGTCCTCGGGCCTGGCGATCTGCTGTGCGTTCCGGCGGGGGCCTGGCACGAGGTGATGACCGAGCGCGAGGGGCTCGCCCTCAACCTCAGCGTGCGGCCAACGTCGGCGATCGAGTTGTTTCCGATGTTGGTCGCCCGAGCCTTCGGTCCTCGGGAGCACTGGCGGCAGGGGGTGCCGCTGACTGCAGGCGCGGAGCCTGGATCGTCGGTTCCCGACGAGGTCGTTCGCCACGTTCGGGAGCGCGTGGCCGAGCTGGCGGAGTGGGCCAACGGCCTCGACGCTGCACAGCTGGCCCGCGCGCTGTGGGATCGACGCTGAGCTCCGGTCTCGTCGACGGAGGACGACCTGGTGGGAGGTCGGTGAGTCGGGCCGGGTGGATCGCCGGCCATCGGCGACGACCCTGCTCCTGTCACCGTGATCGCGAGCGGGATGACGGGGCCTCGTTCAACGATCGAGACCCCGCCACCTCGTAGCCCGACCCCGTCGTGGAGCGGCGGCCAGTCGGGCCTGCCGGAGCGCTACAGCCCGATGCCGGGACCATCGATGGTGTCGGGGTCGAGGGTCGGAGGCTCGCTGCAGCCGGTCAGCGCCAGCGACAGCGATCAATTGGTCGGCTGAACCCCACCCGACGTCTCGGGAGGCGAGCGGGGTTCATCCGTGGGGGTGGGGCCGACGGTCAGCCCCCGCCGTGGAGGGTCCAGATCTCGCGGCCGCTCTTGAGGTGCTTCTTCTCGATCCGCATCTCGTCGGCGCCCTCGGCCTCGGCGATGTCCTGCAGCTCCGCCACGTCGGCATCCGAGCCGTCGCAAAACCCCATGGGACGGGGGTTGTTGGGCAGGTTGAGCTGCACCTGGTACTTCCCGTGATCCCAGCCGGTCTGGGTCTCGTTGGAGTAGGGGTAGATCATTCGCCCAGCTGCTGCCGGACGTTGCTGGTCGCGCTGTCACCGAGGGTACGCGTGATCTCGTCGATCAGCGCGCGCTCCTCGTCTCCGACCTTGTCGCCCAGACCCAAGAAGCCGCCTGCGGCCTTGGCCACCTGCTCGCACAGGTCGACGATCAGCTCGCCGCGCTCGCCCCCGTCCTTGGCCAGTAGCTGGCGCAGCACGGTGAGGCTCTGGTCCATGTACTCGTCGCTGGGCTTCTCCTCGAGCAGCGACTCGATCAGCATGAACGCCTCGGAACCCGCCGGGATGCCACGCACCCCGAGCACCCGCAAGATGGCGGCTCGCTCGTTCTTCTGGATCGCACCGTCGGCCCACGCCACATGGATGAGCGGCATCAGGTCGAACACGCGGGCGGTGGTACCAGAAAAACCCAGCGCCTGGATCCGCTCGGCCAGCGTGAGGTCGTCGGTCTTGACCGAGTCGGCGATGGCCTGCTTGTCGGCCATCTCCTTGGCGGCGGCCTGGAGCTTGTCCCGCAGCTTGCTGCGCTGCTCGATCTCCAGCGCCTTGAAGTAGGCCTCTTCTTCGTCGTTGCGCGTCGACATCGGCGCGATGGTAACCCGTGCGAACGGCGCGACAAGGGGGGCGGGCGTAGGCCGGCCGAGGGGGCTCGATGAGCCCGGGTGCGGGGGCGCTCAGGCGGATGGCGGACGCCGCGAGGCCACGCCCAAGTGCTGCTGCAGTGCCATCCCCGCCCGGCACAGCGTTCCCTCGTCGAACAATCGGCCCCACAGCGTCACGCCCTGGGGCATCGGCCGCGGCTCGCCAGCGAGCGCTTCGGACGACAACGAATCGATGGGCCCGCGGTCGACGAAGCCGGCCCGCAGGGTCAGGCTGGGGTGCCCGGTCATGTTGGTGGCCAGCAGCATCCCGCCGGCGAAGCTGGGGCCCGCCAGCACATCCACGTCGGCAAAGCGCTCGGCCATCGCGTTCATGACCTCGCGGCGGACTCGCTGGGCCTGAACCAGATCGATCGCGCTCAGCAGGCGTGCGCGTCGAAATCCGTTGGGCCACGCCTGCGGCTGCTGCCACACCAGCTCGTCGTCGCGGTCGTCCAGCGTGAGTGCCTCGAACGCGGCGGCGGCCTCGGCGTACAAGATGGTGAGCATCGCCGCGTAGGGTAGGTCGGGGAGCGAAGGGAGCTCGCGGACCTTCATGCCCGCGTCGCGCAGTGCCTTGGGGAGTGCACGCTCGGGTTCGGTGAGGTCGTCGCCCGAGAACCACCCGGGGATGATGCCCACCGTGATGCCGTCGAGGGGGCGGCTGAGATCCAGCTCGAGGGGCACGTCGAGGGACGAGGGATCTCCCGCATCGGCCCCGTTGATTGCATGCAAGACGAGGGCGCAGTCCTCCACGCTGCGGGCGATCGGTCCGACCTTGTCCATCGACCAGCAAAGGGCCATTGCGCCCGTTCGTGAGACGCGACCGAATGTCGGGCGAAGGCCGGTGGTGCCGCAGCGCATGCACGGGGAGACGATCGAGCCGAGGGTCTCGGTCCCGAGGGCAAAGCCGACCAGGCCCGCCGCGACCGCAGCGGCCGAGCCCGCGCTCGACCCACTGGAGCCCTCGGCGGGATTCCAGGGGTTGCGGGTTTGCCCCCCGAACCACAGGTCGCCGTAGGCCAGCGCGCCGAGGCTGAGCTTGGCCACCAGCACTGCGCCTGCGTCATCGAGGCGTTGGACCACGGAGGCGTTGGTCGACGGAACACGGTCCCGATACGGGGCGGCGCCCCAGGTCGTGGCGATGTCCTTGGTGTCGAACAGATCCTTCGCTCCCCAGGGGATGCCGTGCAGGGGTCCGCGACGGCGGCCGGCCGCGAGCGCCTTGTCGGCCGCGTCGGCCTGGGCCAGCGCCCGTTGCTCGCATGGCGTGATCACGCACTCGAGGCCCGGACCCAGTCGGGCGAGCCTCGCCAGCGACAGCTCGGTGAGCCGACGACTGGTGACTTGCCCAGAGCCCAACCAGTGCGACAGCTCGGCCACGCTCGCGAAGGCCAGCTCTTCGTCATCGGTGGGGACGGAGCGCGCGATGGTGGGCAGTACGGGGGCCGTCGCGTGGGTCGGAGTGGCGAAGCCAGGAGGGCGCGGATCGAACACGGTGGCCGGCGCCAGCTGGTTGGGCAGAGGATGGCCGCGTCTCGATGCGACGAAACCGAGCTGCTCTTGGAGCGTATCGGCGATCATCTCGCGCTCGGATTGCGTGTACCGAACGCCCAGCACCCGCTCGGCCGCGGCGATGGTGTCGGCCGATGGGGCGGTGCTCGGATTTGGTGAGGACGCAGGAGACGCAGCGCTGGGGGAGTCCACACGACAGGCCGCGGCCGCGGTGGCCAGGGCAGCGAGGAAGCGGCGGCGGGTCGTCACCCGCGGTATCATCTCGTATCGGGCCGTCGCCCGCACCACCACACCATGGGAATCGCCGCCGCTTTCAATCGCACCATGCGCCGGGAGCTGCGGCGCCACGCCGCGTGGCTCCCCTTGGTGTCTCCGTTCGCTCCCGGCGACTATGGGTTCTTCGAGTCCGGGGTGTTCCGTCGCATTGGCAATGTGCGGGACTTCGGGATCTCGTACCGAACCCAGACGGGGTCGGAGGCGAGGCTGAACTTCAAGACCCAGCGCGGGGTCTCCGTGTCGTTCACCGTCGAAGGCCAGGGTCAGGTGCCCGAGCTTCCGGCGGGGCAGATGGGCGCGAGCATCGAGTACAAGCTCGACAAGGCGCGATCGTTCATGCTCAAGGCCCCGGTGATCGCCAGCGAGAGCATCAGCGACATCGCGGCGACCGGCCTCGCGCTTCGTGATCACCTCGGAGGCCGCTGGCGTCGACGGTACAAGCTGGTGACGGAGGTCCTGACCGCGCGTGATGCCACGGTGTTCGGGAGCAACACCAGCGGCTCGGTGATCACGGTGCGGGGCAAGGCCGATGCCCTTCAACGGTTTCACATGGCCAAGACCACCGCGGATGTCGAGCTCACGTGGACCGGCTCGTTGAGCCTGGAGGTGGTGGGAGCCGAGGGGCCGTGCGGCCTCGCGCTCGCACGGTTTGGCCGCTCGGGGGTCCCCGCGTTCGAAGCTGCGCGAGCGACGGGTGGGCTGGCGATGCTGGAGCCCGAGCTGGTGAGCGACGACGACCCGGACGACGACTTCTAGTGGCGCCCTCGGGGCCGCCCGTCCGCCGTGCGCGGGACGATGAAGCCCTCACGGGGTGGCGTTGGCCGTCGCTCCCGCCACGCTTCGGCTACGCTCCAGGGTCAGCTCGGCCACCAGGTTCTGCAGCTCGATGCGGGCCTTGAGCTGATCGGTCTCCAGCTCGGTGACCTCCACCGTCAATGCGTCGAGACTGTCGCCCAGCTGTCGCATGCGCTTGGCGAGGTGTCCGCTGAGATCTTGGGCCCGCCGGACCTTGCGAAGGCCAATGAGCTGCCCCTCGATCTGTGTGACGCGCTCGCGGAGCACGGTCATCTGCTCGCGACGGGTCAGCAGGGTGTCGGCGACCGAAGCCAGCGACCGATGGGCCGTGACGATTGCATCGAGCTTGGCCCGCAGCGGTGCCGCCACCTGCTGGGCGTCGAGGTACACGGCTATCTGCTCGAGCCCACGCTCCGAGCGTAGATCCAGGGCGGTGGTGACCGGCATCGTCTCCTCGAGGGTCAGCATCTCACGCGCGCCCGCACCGACCATGATGGGGACCAGGACGTCGCCCCCCATGTGCTCGAGGTCCTCGGGGGGGTCTTGCAGCGTCCATCCCGACGACACGTGGTGCCGCACGAACAGACGCGCGGAGGCCTGGCCACGGTTGTCGATGGTGAGGGTGGTCTTCCGGGTGCGGCGGGTCTCAGTGGTGGCGATGCCGCGCTCGACGGTCACCAGCCTCTCGACCTGCTCGTGGGTCTTGACGGTGGGCTCGACCAGCAAGGTGCGATCGAGGGCGTAGGGCACCAAGGCGGCTTCGTGCGGCGGAACCGGCTCGGTGAGCCCCTCGCCCAGAAATCGCCCTGCGGCATAGACCGTGATCGGACCACTATCGAGCGTGTTGTCGCTGGGATTGACCAGTCGGACCGCATTGAACGCAAAGCGCTTGGACCCCCGCGCCGACAGAGGATCGTACAGATAGACCCGCGTCGCTTCGGTCGGCTCGTCGAAGAGAGTGACCATGGCCGAGTGCCCCGGCTCGAGGGACATGGGTTTGTCGGACAGGAAGTGGGCGGTGCCACGGGGCTCGTCGGAGCCCACCCCGTCGTGCACGGCCTCGGTGAAGGTGTGGCCCTCGTCGACGGCCACGACTTGCACGACCTCGTTGGGAGACTCGACGGTGTGATCTCCGGCCATCACGTCGATGCGCTCGCCATCGATTCCGCTGGCCATGAGACGATCCCGCAGGGTGTTGGCCCGCCGAAGACCCTCGGTCTGGGGATCGGCCTCACCCTGCAGCCCGTAGCCCCAGATGCGCACCCGCGTTTGATTGCTGGCCAGTTCACCTTGCAACGCATCGAGCCCCGAGGCGGGGAGTGGGTGTTCACGGACGGTCGATTGCGGCTGGATTCGGCGCTCGCGAGCCTTGCGGCTCACCCCCCCAGACTCCGTCACCTGGGTGAAATCACGGCCCGTGCTGGAACCGACGGGCATGTTGCGAAACTCGTCCATGCTCACGGTTCGGCCCACGGAGACTTCTTGTTTCGACTTGATCGAGACCACGGGGGCTTGCTCGAGCTCTTCGCTCGAGAGGTTCGCCAACACCCTCACGCGGCCGCCATCGACGGCGTAGGGGCTCCCGCCCTCGGGCGGTGCCTGAGCCAGCAGTGTTCCCGTGTCGAGGGTCTCGCGCTCGACCCTCTGCACGCTGTGGAGGTCGTAGCGAAACGACAACGCCGAGGTCGAGCCCACGCCCACCTTGACCCCATCCCACCTTTCGCCCGAGACGTTGTCGACGATGGCCCACGATTGCAATCGGGCGCCATCGTCCTCGTCGAGCATGACCCGGTACGATGGCTTCCACGCCGGGCTCTCGGTGACGTAGGCGATCTTCACGCGGTGACGACCGGCCGGGAGCAGGATCTTCATCTCGACCCACTGCTCGTTTCCCGCACGGGCGGTCGGATAGGACACGGGCAGCGGCCGACCCGTGTCGACCTCGGTGATGGTGAGCGACTTGAGAAAATCGTCGACCCTGGCCCGAGGCACGCGGAGGCTCAGTACGTCGTGTACGAGCGCCTCGCGTTCGAAATACGCGACGCCGTTGCGGTAGATGATCACGCGACCCAGAGGGGCTTCGGGGCTGGTGACGACACGGTCACGACCGGCGCAGGCGGGCAGAGCAGCGAGCAGCGCTGCGATCAGGATCGACTTCGACAGTGTGGTCATGGGCTCTCGGGAGGCGTCGACGTCGACAACGGACCGAACCCGATGACCTGACAGTGGAGCGAGCCCACGGTCGTGCAGATTCGATCTCGACGTCCGCGACGGC
>JAHZJA010000081.1 GCA_022601155.1 Deltaproteobacteria bacterium
CAAGAAAGAGGGTGGCTGGTAGCCGCTTGCGAGCTTCGATGATGGTCAGGGTCAGTGCCGCGGCACTGACCCTGACCATCATCGAAGCTCGCAAGCGGCTACCAGCCACCCTCTTTCTTGTCTCCAGCTTTTTCGTCGGCCTTCTTTTCATCGGCCTTCTTGTCGCCAGCCTTGGCATCGGCCTTCTTGGCGTCGCCCTTCTTGGCTTCTTCTTTCTTGTCGTCGCCCTTCTTGTCGTCGCAGCCGGCTGCAGGCAGCGCAAAGGCGAGGGTGGCAACAAGGGCGGGGAGCTTGAGGCGTCGGGTCATGGTGGTGTGTTCTCCGAGCCCGCTTGAACGCATCGCGGGCCGACCCGGATCTTGTCGCCCCGAGGGTTTGGGGTGCAAGCGTGGGTCGACGATGGCGCGCTCGACCCGCCATCGTCCTTCGTCGCCGGGCGCTGGCGGGGTCCAGGGGACGCGGGTGCGGCGCCATGACCCACGCGAAAGCCCCGTTGCCGGCTCTGTTCAGCCCTTGGGGTCGTTGAAGGCGGCGGCGTACCAGCGCTCGGCCTCGGCTCGCTCCTCGCGGCGTCGCTCTCCCGCTGCGCGCAACCGAGCCAGCCCTGCGTCGGCCATGGCTTGGGCACCGTCATCGTGGGTGGCGACCAGAGCCCGCGCCAGGAACATCTCCGTCTCGGCACGTGCCAGCGGATCCACTCCTTCGCGAGAGCGCAGCGTCAGCGCCTCCTCGAGCAGTGCCCGTCCGCGCTCGGGCTCACCATCTTGGACCAGCACGTGGCCGAGCTTGGTGAGGGTCTGCGCGGTATTCGAGTCCTCGGCCGCCCGACGAATCACCAACGCGCGCTCCAAGTACTCGCGAGCCAGCGCGCCATCGCCCAGGTCGAACGCGATCGTGCCCAGCTCGTCGAGGACCGAGCACAGCGCGGGGTGGTCCTTGCCGATCGCTTTTTCGCGGATGAGCAGGGCTTGTTGCTGCAGAGGCCGCGCCGCGGCCGGCTCGCCACGTCGTCGATGAATCTCGCCCAGCGCTTCCAGCGGCAGTGAGCGCTGGGCATGGTTGGCCCCGTACACGGAGCCCCAAATCTCGTCGGCTTGTCGGAACAACCGCTCGGCTTCGTCGAACCTGCGCTCTCGCAGCGCGGTGGCCCCCAGGTTGAATGCGGTCGCGCCCACGTCGGTATGGCGCGGCCCCAAGATCTCGCGTTGGCGCTGCAGCAGCTCGCCAAACAACGCGGCCGCGGCTGCGGTGTCGCCCGAGGCGTTGATGGCCCGCGCGAGGTTACCCATGATGGTCAGCGTGCTGGCGTGGTCTGGGGGCAGCCGCGCTCGGGCCAGGCCGAGCGCATCCTCGAGGTGCTTGCGGGCGGCGACGTTGTCCCCGTCGCGCTGGGCCAGCAGGCCGCGGACCGCTTCGATCCGCACCTCGAGCGAGCCGCTGTAGCGGGACGCGGCGCGGTCCAACAGTCCCTGGGCGTAGCGCAGGTGCTGGCGGCCGATGCTGGTGTCACCTCCACCTGGCTCGCTGATGAGGCTGGCGATGGCGATGCCGATCTCCGCGGCTTGATCGGGTGCGCCGCCAGCGAGGGACAGGTCCAGCGCTCGCTCTTGCTCCGCGCGGTCGCGGGTCCACCGCCCCAGCAGCAGACGGGCTTCGGCCTCGAGCGTACGCAGCTTGGCGCGCTGTGCATCAGCGACCACCTCGCGGACCATCTCCAGCGCAGAGCCGCGCCGTCCCAACTTGTGCTCGGCTTCGGCTGTAGACAGCTTGTCGTAGCCTTCGTTCCACAACGTGATGCCGTCGGCACGCCGGTTGACGTCGTTGTCTTGGGCCAGGCCGTTGCTGCGCAGGCCGGCGAGCAGACGCTCTCGATCCTCGCAGCGCCACAGTCGATCGAGATCATCGGCCGCCGCGGCACCGACCCCGGCCTTGAACACGGTGGGAGACTCGAACTGCGTGGCGTAGACATCCAGACGAGCCAGGGCCCGATCGAGGCAGGCGTAGCGCAGCTCGAGCAGCACGACGGATTGTTCGCCGCGGTGTTGGGCGTCCTCGCACGCCTGCTGCCGCATGTCTCCCCAGTGCTCGGCGAAGCGGTCGAACTTGGGCTCGATCCGCTCCCACGCCTCTCCGGCCTGGGCGGACAGTCCCTCGAATGCACCCGCGATCTCATCGCGGCGCTCATCGTTCCACACGGCCTGCAGCGGCTGGCGGGCGGCCATACACGGGTCGGGGGCGGGGGCGACCGCGGTGCTGGCCAGTGCGTAGGTCGCCGTGATGCTGCCGGCCAACAACGTCGCGCCGGCCACGGCCAACCACCGCCGTCGGCGGACCCCCGTCGCGCGCTGCAACCCCGCGATGAGGTGATGCATCGAGCGATGGCGATCGTTGCGGTGCGGCAGCAGGCCCTGGAGCACCACCGCGAGCACGGGCGGCGGCACGGCGTGACCACGGGGAAGAGGCTGCCGCTGACCCCCGAGGACCGCCTCGGCCAGCGCGGTGGGGTTGGCCCCCTTGAACGGACGGCCGCCCAGGAGCGCCTCGTACAGCGCAACGCAAAACCCGAACTGGTCGCTCGCCGGGCCGATGTTGCGCCCCTGGTACTGCTCGGGGGCCATGTACGCGGGCGTGCCCGCGATGCTGGTGTCTCGTGACTGGGTGGGTGCGTCGTCGTCCGACTCATAGCCGGATCCGCCGCCGCGGTCGTCGTCGCGCGCGGTCCGAACCAGGCTCTGCGACGAGAGCATCGGCGCGGGAATCGGCCGGGCGAGACCAAAGTCGACGACGCGGGGTCGGCCGTCCTTGCCCACCAAGACGTTGTCGGGCTTGAAGTCGCGATGGACGACACCCTTGTCGTGGGCGGCGGCCAGGCCCCGCCCGATCTCGATGAAAAGCGCGACGACCTCTCGCCACGTTCGGTCGGGCCGCAACCAATGCCGCAGGGTCTGCCCGTCGATGAACTCCATCGCCAGGAACACCTGGTCCCCGACGGTGCCCGTGTCGTAGATGGTGACGACGTTGGGGTGAGCCAGGTCGGCTGCGGCCCGGGCCTCGCGCTCGATGCGAGACTGCGCATCGGCGACCCCCTCGCTGCCGTAGCCACCGGTATCGACGAGCTTGAGGGCGACCTTGCGGTCGAGCTTGGGGTCGTGGGCCGCATAGACGACCCCCATCGCGCCTTGCCCGACGCGATGGAGCACGACGAACCGGTCGAGCTTGACCGGCTGCAGCTCACGGCCAAGCAAGCGTCGCTCGGCCTCCGCGAAAGCGAGGTCGCGGTCGAGTCCCCGTGGCGTCACGGGGGTCGGCGTGGGCGAGGCGATGGACTTGGTGGCCTGGGTGTCGGTCATTGGCAGCGACAGCCGCAGCTGAAGTCTACCGTACCCTGCCGGTACCAACGCCGGGTACCGGGGTACTGACAAGCAGGACCGTTGTTCTGATGCTGCGGCTGTCCGACGTTGTAGACCAGGTTGAACGCGCAGGTGCCGTTGTTGGCGGAGTCCTTCACCCACTTCTTGTTGTGGCTGGCGCAGACCGAGTCACAGACCGTCTTGTTCTTGACGAACGGATTGAAGGCGGCCGTGGGCTCGGACTCGCGGTCCGAGAAGTCGTCGATCGCATCCATCACGGGCTGAGGAAAATTGCCGCCCGGCAGGCCACCGATGCCGCCACCGAGCGCGTTGTCGTTCGAAGAGCCTTCGATCGCGCACGAGCCGTCGGCCAGGGCCGTCAGGCGGTCCTCGAATATCTCTTCCCAGTCGGGGAAGAAGACCGGGACGTCGGTCACCGACGCGTCTCCGGCACAGTTGCTCTCCTTGGACTCGTTCTCCCGCTGGGCGAACACGTATTGCACGCAGGGGATGTCCTCGATGACGTCCGGGCGGTCGGCGATGTCACCGGCGCCGCTGGGGAGGGCGTGATCGGCATCGGGTTCGGCCTGCTCGATGGGATCGAGTATCAGGCGATCGTCTTGGGGGTCGCCCGACCCCTGATCACAGGCGGCGAGGAGGGCGGAACTAATGACAGCGGTGAGGAGGGCATCCGTACGCATCGTGAGTACTTTCCGAAGGGATTGGACGGGGCGTGAGCGTCCTCGGGTGGAGCGTTCCGAAGGCGCACACGTCGTGTTTCACCCTCAAGGAGTCGCGACCCCCTCGGTTGGATCACGATTTTTTTTCGACTTTCTAGCAATCGCGCGAAAGGCTGCGAAAGCCACCAGATCGGCGTTCTAGACAGTGGGGCGAACCATTAGGGGGCACCGTGTAGGGGGGTCCCGTGGTCGCCCGCCATCGCGTCGCTCAACCGGACCCGAGGCCAGGGTGTTGGCGCAGCCACGCTTCGATCTTGGGTCGAGACGTTTCGCGGGCGGCCGGGTGCTTCGAATGTTCGAGGGCCGTGCGCGCGCGCTCCTGGGCCTGCCGGGGACGACCCAGCTCGTCGAGCGCCTTGGCCATGTTGAAATTCACGGCGACCTGGAACTGGGTGTGGGCGGGGCCATCCCCGAGCACGGGCACGGCCTGCTCCAGCACGTCTCGGGCCTGCCCCGGTCGGCCCAGTGTCAGCGCGATGTCGGAGATCCCGATGAGTGACAACAACTGCGAGCGCTCGTCGTCGGGCCGATGGGTGCGGATGAGCTGCAGGTGTCGTCGGTACTCGCGCTCCGCAGCTTCGAGATTGCCCGCCTGCTGCTCGGCGTAGGCCAGCTGGTACACGCTGCCGATCGTCTTGGCGTGCTCGGGGCCCAGGCCGTTGATGCGCAGCTCGACGGCCCGACGCACGAGCGCGAGCGCCTTTTGTGGGGCGTCGAGCCGAAGGTGCGCGAGCGCCATGTTGTGCAGGGGCACCGCGAGCTCGGCGTCGTCGCGCCCGAGCCGTTTTTCCATCAGCCGCACCGCGCGTTCGAGATGGGCCAGGCCCTCGGCGGGCTTTCCCGCGGTGGTCGCGATGCCGCCCAGGTTGGCGAGGGTCGGGGCCAGGCTCTCGTGGTCCTCGCCCATGCGTTGTTCACGAATCTGTAAGGCTCGCTCGAGGGAGACCTGTGCCGCTGCATGGTCGCCCAGCCGCACTTGAGCGCCGCCGAGATTGGACAAGATGATCGCGATGTCGGGATGGTCGCCGCCCAGCTGGGCCTCGGTGACCTGCAACGCGAGCCGGAGCCGTGGCAGCGCATCCGCGGGGCGGCCGGCCTCCAGCGCGATGGATCCTCGATGGATGAGCGCTTCGGTGTACAGCGCCCTCACCCGTGGATCGTCGTCGTCGCGAGAGGTCGCGATCGCGCTGTCGAAGTGCTCGATGCCCTCGTCGTAGTTGCTGCGGAGCCAGTGGAGATTGCCCCAAATCAGATGCAGGCGGGTCTCGCTGCCCACCTGCGGATGCGCGAGCCGGGCGTGGATCCCATCGGTGAGGGTCGCCAAGCGCTCGGCTTCGGCGAAGCGCCCGGTCTCGGCGATGCGCTTGACCAGCGCTCGCATGGCCTCGGCGCGGGTGCGGTCGGCGTGCCCTCGCTCCGCCTCTGCGATCGCACGTACGAATGCCTGCTCTGCGTCGGCGGGCTGGCGGCCGTGGACCTGCGTCGCCGCCAAGGCGAGCTGTATGCGTGCGCGGGTCGGGGCGTGCTCGACCGAGTCGCTGCGCTTGGCCAGCGCGGCGGCTCGTTCCTCGGCTTCGAGGTAGCGCCCCGCCAGTCGCAAACTGGTGATGTCGGCCAGCTCGGCCTCGACGCGCTGGACCTGCGCCCGCTGGTCGGGGTCGACTGGTGGCGCGTCGCCATCGTCCAGCACGCCTTCTTGGCTGCACTCGTCGATGAGCACGCGGTCGGGCACGAGGGAGGCGGCGCGGGCGACCGTCTCGCGATCGGCCTCTTGGAGCCGCTCGACGCTCGCACCCAGGGCGAGCACTGCACGATCGAGGCAGCGGACGCGACGGTCGAGCACCTCGGCCGAGACCTCGCGTCGCACCTCACGGGCCTCACAGGCGGTCTTGCGCGCCTGTACCCACGCGTCGGCGTAGGTGTCGAGCCGGGGGCCGATGCGGGCCCAGGTCGCGGCCGCCCCCGGGTGGGTACTGCGATCGAGCGCGCGCTCGACCTTGTCGCGCTGCGGCTGCTGCCAGATCGCATCGATGCGTCGTTGAAAACCCGAGCACGATGCGGGACTGGCCGCGTCGACGGGGTCGCGCTGGGCTGCGGTCCACGTCAGCCCGACCGCAGCGCCCAGCCCCAGCAAGACCAGCCCCCGCCGACGCCACCGTGCCCAGGGATCGCGGCGCAGCGCGCTGAGCAGCGCCCCCATGTGCGGATAGCGGTGTGCGGGGTCGGGGTGCAAGCCTCGGACCAGCGCCCGACGGAGCCACGTGGGGACCGCCCGACCGGGCGGGGTTGGCCGGATGCGAGCCTGCGACGCGGAGACGGCGAGCGCGGCCAGGGTGTCGCCGTCGAACGGGCGCTCGCCGTACAGCGCCTCGTACAACGAGACGCAAAACGCATATTGGTCGGTGCGGGCGTCGGTCTGGCTGCCCGCGAACTGCTCGGGCGCCATGTATGCGGGCGTGCCCAGCATCGCCCCCGTCTGGGTGAGGCGGGTCTCCAGCTCGGTCCGCGGAACCTCCCCGGTCGCGATGGCGTCGTGGGGGAGCAGCACGGTGTCGGGTTGCTCGCGCGCGAGCCCGAAGTCCACCACCCGAGCACCACCACGCTCGTCGAGCAACACGTTGTCGGGCTTGAAATCGCGGTGGACGAGGCCCGCCTCGTGGGCCGCGGCGAGGCCGTCACCCGCCTGGAGGAAGACGGCCATCACCTCTTCGCGGGTGCGGTCGCGAGCCTCGGACCAATGCCGCAGCGTGCCGCCCGTGAGCAGCTCCATCGCGATGAAGACGCGCCCCTCCAGGTCTCCGACATCATGCACGGCGACCACGTGGGGATGCGACAGCTTGGCGAGCGCCTGAGCCTCGCGGTGGAGCCGGGCATGGGCCTGGTCGCCCAGGTCGGCGTCTGGCCGCAGCAGCTTGAGGGCGATCTTGCGGTCGAGCTGAGGGTCGTAGGCGGCGTAGACCACCCCCGAGGCTCCCGTCCCGAGCCGCTCGATGACCACGAAGCGGCCCACCCGTAGTGGATCGTCGGCGTCCGCGAACAACCCTCGCTGCACGCTCGCCAGCACGGCCTGGCGGTCGACCGGATCGCCGTCATTGCGGACCGCAGCCAGCTGATCGCTCAGGGTTGCCAGGTCTTGGTCGGGTGGTGAGGTCACGGTGGGAGTGCAGATCGTAGCAGCCGTCACCAGGCCGCGCCGTGGCCCATGGGCCGCCTCGGGGCGCTGACGGGGAGAACCCGACGTACGTGATAGAACCGATCGGCGATGTCCACGACCAAGTCACGTGCGCGCATCTTCCCGCGGTGGATGGTGGCGCTGGCCGCCATGTTCGCCCTGGGCTGGTTGCTCTACTTGTTGCGGGGCGCGCTGACGCCCGTCTTCTTCGCGTTCCTCATCGCCTACATGCTCGACCCGGTCATCGACCGCTTCGAGGCGCGGGGCTACTCGCGGGCCGTCGGGATCGCGGTGATGTTGACGGTGGTGCTCGGGGGGATGGCGCTGTTCTTCGTGTTGGTGTTGCCCGGTGCGCTCCACGACCTGGGCGTGCTCGTGCGGGACCTACCGCAGCTCGCGCAGCGGCTGCTACACCGACTCGATCCGTGGCTCGCCACGATGGGCCTCGAGATCCCCGACAACTTTGGCAAGGCCCTGGAGAGCCTGCAGCTCGATGCTCCCGAGCTGGCCCGGCAGGCGGCCAAGCCGCTGGGTGCGATCGCCAAGACGGTGCTCGGCGGCACGATGTCGCTGCTGGGTGCGCTGGCGGGGCTGGTGCTCGTGCCGGTCTTCGCCGCGTACTTGCTGTACGACTTCGATCGGATCACCGCCGCCATCGGTGCTCTGGTGCCCGGCCGCTACCGCGCGCTGGTCGTCGACATCGCCCACGACGTCGACGGCGTGCTGGGCGAGTTCATCCGCGGCCAGCTCATCGTAATGCTGATCCTCGCGGTGCTGTACTCGGTGACCTATGCGCTGTTGGGGGTTCGCCTCGCGGTGTTGATCGGCGTGGTGGCCGGCCTGCTGTCGTTCATTCCCTACGTAGGCGGCGGCGTGGCGCTGGGCCTGGGCGTCGCGATGTCGCTCATCTACTGGACCGGGTGGTTTCAGCTGGGCGGCGTCGTGGTGGCCTACACCGTCATTCAGGTGATCGAGGGCTTCGTGATCACCCCGCGGGTGGTGGGCGAGAAGGTCGGCCTGTCTGCGGTG
Source organism: Deltaproteobacteria bacterium (assembly GCA_022601155.1). Taxonomy (GTDB): domain Bacteria; phylum Myxococcota_A; class Polyangia; order Nannocystales; family Nannocystaceae; genus Paraliomyxa. The sequence goes on from JAHZJA010000081.1 coordinate 8,292, forward strand.
TGGGTGTTGTTCGCGTTGCTGGTGGGTGGCGAGATCTTTGGGTTCATGGGGGTGCTGCTGGCCCTGCCCGCGGCGGCGGTGATCAAGATCTTCGTCATGCGTGGACTGACCTGGTACCGGGCTTCGGAGCTGTTCCTGGGCCGGGACGAGGAGGAAGACGAGCCTGCGCCCCATGACGATTCCGAGGGCGACGACGACGTGACCGACAAGCAAGAGCGGGTCTTCCCCCGCGAGTCACTGCGCAGCACACCGTCGGACGCCAGCGCCCAGTTTCAGGCGTCGTTTGCCGACCCGATGGCCGAGGTCGTCACGGTCCCCGACATTCGGATCTCGCCGGGGCATTCGTTCGCGCCGAGCCTCGCCAAGGCGCAGACCGAGCCGTCGTCGTCATCCGAGGGTGCCGCGGTCGCGACCGATGCATCGGCTGTGGTCAGCGACGACAGCGAGACCGCGTCGGTCGATGACGAAGCGACCCGTGGCAACACCGTTGGTGACCACGTAGAGACTGGCGCCGACGAGCGTTCGACTGCGTCGGCGGCCACGGCCACCGTCGATACCGTGCCCGACGGAAAGCCCAGGCCCGACCCGCCAGACGAGGACTAGCTGCGAGCCGCCAACGGGCGGACGGTGGAGCCTCCGACTTCCTGGACTGCACGGCACATCGCCAGCTGGCAGGAAGACCCCTCGTCCGGCGTGGTACGAAGGCACGGTGCGAAGGATAATCGGGATAGGCGTCTTGCTGTCGGTCTCGTGCGGTCAGCCACCGGCTGCGAGTTCGTCCAATCAGGCACCACGAGCGGAGGTCGAGCCAGCCGCGACGGCTCGCCCCGATGCGCCAGTGGACGAGTACTTGGAACATGAGTTCCCCCCGACGACTCGAGCGTGGACGGTGGCGGACTTCGAGGCGGCCCGGGACGCTCTGGTTGCGATCGAGCTGGCGAGGCCCGAGCTTCTTCCCCGCGCCGATGGGCCCAAGGCCGAGGTCGTGGCGCGGTTGTCCGATCCGAAGGCTGTTGCCACCGCGTTGAGCGGCATCGACGATATCGAAGTGTTCCTGCGTCTCGGGGAGGCGCAGGCTACGGTGCACCAGCTGTACGGCACGCGCGTGGCCCGGGGGGAAGGGTACGGCTCGGAATTTCTCGGGACGTCGACCGCCTACCTTGCGGTCGCGGCCAAGCAGTTCCGGGCGGTCGTCGACGCGCTGAAGCTCGATGTCGCCAAGCTCCAAGCCGACCAGACCCGCCTCGAGGGCCTACTGAAGATGCGCTACGGCTTGCGGGCGACGATCTCGACGGTCATGTTCAGCCCCTTCGAAGCACCTGGGGTGGTCGATGCCCAGGAGATGGTCGCGCAGTTGGGCATTGTCCTCGCAGATCTTGCCCCGCTGCTGCTGCCGGAGGAGGCGGTTGCGCTCCGCGACCAGCTGGACGAGTTGGCGAGGGCTGGGGCCCGCGCCCCCGACCTTCAGCGCTTGCGGCAGGCATTGGCCGACGATGTGCCCCGTCATCCCCTCGTCAGCGGGTTGCTGGCCCAGCATCGTGAGTACGGCCAGCGGACGGATGCACGTATGGCTTCGGCGCTCGAAAATACTCTCACCCCCATCGATCGGGGCCCCGAGGGCTCGGGTCACCGATACGAGTTTGCCGGTGGAGGGTTCTCGGCGGTGTTCGACAGCCCCCCCCACGCGTCCGTCCAGCAATCGCTGGCCACCGATGGCGTCGCCGTCCGCGTCCAAACGTTGGGTCTCCGCGACGCGACCGGCTTGGCTCGTAGCGTCGTGTGCAGCTCGCGTCCGACCCCGGGCGCCGAGTCCGAGGCATTTGCGCGCCAGGTGATCGACGCCATGAAGCCGGACTCTTCGAAGGAGGTCACGTTGTCGGGTCGCGTTGGTTTGGAGGCCTCGGTCTCTCGTGACGGTCGGCAAGCACTGCTTCGGGCCTTTTCCCATGACAACGCCGGTTGCATGATCATCGCCGAGTATCCCGCCGCACTCGCCGTCAGCGCAGCGGTCAAGGCACGGGCATTCGTCGACTCGGTGCAACTGCCCAGCCGCGCAGACGCTGCGGCCGCACGTTGAGCGACGATGGTGCCGACTGCCGGGCGCGCGATTCACCCATCATGGTGGCCGCGGTGGGCGCGTCCACGGCCGATTCGTCCGACGACGACTAGCGACGCGAAGGCCCGCGGCCGCGACCGCCCCGGCCTCGTCCGCCGCCACCACCACCAC
>JAHZJA010000950.1 GCA_022601155.1 Deltaproteobacteria bacterium
GGCCTCGATACCCGTTTTCATGGGGCCCACCACCTGGCACGCACCTTGCTCATGGGTAGAGCACCTCTTGGAAGGGAGGTACCGCCCATAGGCCAGGATGGCCGCGGGGCTTCTTCTTTTCACGGCGACCCACACGAGTGAGTCGCTTGGGTTTCGCGCTGGTGGCCAGGATGGCCCGTACGCCGAGCCCCGTCTGCGGCGCTGGCCAGGAGGGCCGACACGTAGACCCAGCCCACGCTCAGACCAGGAAGGTCTGGCGTTGGCTCGGTTGGTGACCGGCACAGGAAGTGCCGCAACCGACACGGTTCGCAGGTTCGGCCAGGAGGGTCGAACCCGCCCCGACCCTCTCATCGACGACGGCCAGGACGGTCGCCGCCGATACATGGGCCAGGACGGCCTCGGTGCTTCGACCAGGATGGTCGTTCCGCTCTCGGGCCAGGACGGCTCGTGCTTTCGACCAGGATGATCGTTCCGCTCCCAGGCCAGGACGGCTCGTGCTTTCGACCAGGATGGTCGTTCCGCTCTGGGCCAGGACGGCTCGTGCTTTTCGACCAGGATGGTCGCTTTCGCTCTCGGGCCAGGACGGCCTCGGTGCCTCGACCAGGATGGTCGCTCCGCTTCCGGGCCAGGACGGCCTCGGTGCTTCGACCAGGATGGTCGTTCCGCTCCCGGGCCAGGACGGCTCGTGCTTTCGGCCAGGATGGTCGCTTCGCTCTCGGGCCAGGACGGCCTCGGTGCCTCGACCAGGATGGTCGCTCCACTCCCCCGCGAAGAAGGCCGTGTGCTTCGGCCAGGACGGCCGCTCCGCTCTCACCTCGGGTCAGCCGTGCCTCGGGCAACACGCGGGCTGCTAGGATCGCGGCCGCCGACATGCCCGAGTTACCCGAGGTCGAACGCGCACGACGGCTGGTGGAATCGGTCGCCGTGGGCCGTACCATCACCGACGTTCGCTGCGCCGACGACCGAATCGTCTTCGTCGACATCGCACCCCGCACCATGGCCCGACGACTGCGCGGTCGGACCATCGTCGCCAGCCATCGCCGCGGCAAGCAGATGTGGTGGGAGCTGGACGAGCGTCCGTGGCCGCTGTTTCACTTTGGCATGACGGGGCAGTTCGTCACCCCGGGCCAAGGCCCGCTGCGATTGGCGGCATCGGGGAACAAGCCACTCGATCGCGACTGGCCGCCACGGTTTTGGAAGATCCACCTGTGGTTCGACGACGGCACCGAGCTGGCGATGACCAACGCCCGCCGTCTCGGCAGGATCCGGCTGCAGACCGATCCCGAGCGCGAAGATCCGATCGCCCGCCTCGGCTTCGACCCGCTGTACGCGATGCCCACCGCCGCGGAGCTCACCCAGCGTCTGCAGGCGCGCAAGGCCGTCCTCAAGGCCCTACTGCTCGACCAGAGCTTCGCGGCCGGCATCGGCAACTGGATGGCCGACGAAATCCTCTACCAAGCCAAGATCGATCCTCGACGCCGCGGCAACAGCCTCACCGACGTCGAAGCCAAGCGCATTCACGCCAAGACGCAGGCCATCGTCCGCAAGGCGTGCGCGGTGGATGCCGACAAGACCCGATTCCCGCGCAGCTGGCTGTTCCATCACCGCTGGGGCAAGGATGCCGAAGCCCGCACCGACCGCGGCGCGAAGATCGAGCACATCGAGATTGGCGGTCGCACCACGGCCTGGGTCCCCTCGGTCCAACAGTAGCGAGGGCGCCCGTGGGTCAGGCCGGGGTGCACACGCCCAGGTTGGCCAGCTCCGGCGGTGGGGCGACCGGAAACCACGGGGTGCACATCCCCCCGAAGGCCGCACACCCGTTGGGATCGGTGAGGTCGCAGACCCCCGCGCAGCACCCCTCGCCGGGCCTGCCGCAATCGAACGCCGCACCGTACGCACACAGCTGGCCCGGGGCGCAGCTGCTGCTCAGCCCCGAGCATGCCTCGCCCAGGGGCACCGGCTTGGGCGGTGCGCTGCTACAGGCGAACGACGAGCCCGCCAGGAAGCAGCCCTGTCCCTCCGGGCAATCGGGGGCGATCGGATCGCAGCCGTCGATGCACAAGGGAACGTCATCGACCTGGGTGCACCCCAGATTCCCCGGGCAGGTGCCGACGCCTTGCAGGGCGTCACACACCGCGGTGCAGGTCCCCTGATTGGTCTTGGGATCGACCAACCAACACACGACGCCGAGCGCACAGTCGTCGATCCCGCTGGTCCCGCTGCCCTCCACCTGACAAGGGTCGCCGGGGTCGCCGGGATTGTCGTCGATGGGTGAACACCGGGTCGCGTTCCAGTTGCCCCCGCCGTCGTTGGCCCACGGCATACATTTTTCGCCGCGGGGACAGTCCTGCGCAACGATGTCGCACTCACTCCCGCCGCCACCCGTCGTCGCGGGAGGCAGCGGGTTCGGGCACGTGAACGTGCACCCCGTACCACCATCATCGTCCTCGTAGCCGTCATCCCCGTCTGCCGTCGACATGGTCGAAGCGGCCGTGGTCGGCATCGGATTGGCCCCCGTGGCCGTGTCGGCGGCCGAGGCCGTTCCCGGCGGATCCACCGAGTCGGTCGTCATCGGCTCGACTCCACTGGACCCCTCGTCCAGAGCGTCGGAGGTGACGGGGCCGCAGGCCAGACTCGAGCAGACGCAGACGAGCGAGACCCTCGCCCAGATCACGCTTGCCTCCGTCGGCGCGCTGCGGCCAGGCCCAGGCCCAGCACCAGCAACATCCACGAACGCCCGCCTTGGGGCTGCGAGGTGCAGGCGCAGCTGTCGGTGCCGCCGTCCATTTGGCCGCCGCTGGCCCCACCACCGCTGGTACCACCATCACCGCCGCCGGATACCGTCCCCCCGCCTCCACCCGAGTTCCCGCCGCCGGAGACCGTCGTGTCCTCGCCGTCGGTGTCTCCACCGTTGCTGCAGGCGTTGGCAGCGTTCCATTGTTGGAGCAACCCGTCGATGGCAGCCGTAGCGTCCGTGAGCACGATCGGCGGACCACCCGTGGGTGCGAACTCCTCGACGATCTCCGCCCACGGCATCGTGTCTGCCCACGCGGGCCACCCCCCGGTGGTGGCGTCCAGCCACACCATGCGGCCACCGGGTAGCCGCATCGCGTTGCCGCAGCAGTCCTGCTGGCGCTCGGCCCCGTTGCGGGCGGCGACGTCGTCCAGCGCGTCGTTCTCTGCGAACATCGGATCGTTGGTCATCTCGTCGGGCGAGATTCTCGTGTACAGCCGGGTCAGGTACGGCCAGGTCTCCAGCAGATCTTCGGCGTGCTGCATGGGCGCCACGATGCGCTCGTTGTAGGCCGCGATGAAGTCGGCCTCATCCCAGGCCTCCGCGTCGATGAGCCCCGCGAAGCACGAAAGGCACGAGTAGAACTCGCCCTCATCGATGTTCGGAGGCACGGGGAGGAACTCGTGCACCAGCGAGCTGATGAGCTCGTGCGACCAGTTGCAGCCGCCAGGAGTACACGACAGCAGCTGCTGGGCCTCGAGCGTCTGGATCACGTCGACCACGGGCAGCCCCTCGAACGCCGAGGACAGATACAAGGTGGTGTCGAGGGCGGTCGTGTCGACCACGTCCGACCCCCCCGCGTACTCGGTGACGAACGCCCGCCCGTCTGCCCCCGGGGCGTCGACGGCATTGGTGACCAGATCGATGTAGTTGCTCCCGAAGCCCAGCCAGTTGAGGCGCGTCCGATTGAGCAACACGTGCCTGAAGTTGGTGGGGACCACCCGCGACTCACCGAGGAACAGCGCGCGGATGTCCATGTCCTCCTCGGCCGCAACCCGGGTCAGCCGCAGGGGAATGCAGGGCTCGGTCCCCGGATAGCGGATCACCACGGGGTGGATGTCTTCGACGCCTTGACCATGGTTGAGCCGGAAGGCCACGAACACCGACCCCTCCGCGATGTACTCGTCGAGGATCGCGGGCGCATCGGGTGCACCGGCGTAGCCGTTTTGGCTCAACCACTGCATCACCGTCTCGCTGCTGCCACCTTGCAGGATGACGTACTCGAACGCCCCCACCACGTCTTGCGCGATGACGTCGGGCTCGGTGCTCGTTCCGCCCCCATCGGGATCGCGGATGAACCCCACGCCGCCGGTTCCGGGCGACGGTGGCGGCGGCGTATCGCAGACCCAGTTGTCCTCGTAGCCGTAGATCGGCACAGTCGCCCGCAGGGCCGCCTGCACCAGGCGCCACGAGCCGACCTCGATGTCGGGCACCGCGGGCACGGGCACCAACC
>JAHZJA010000951.1 GCA_022601155.1 Deltaproteobacteria bacterium
CGACGACGGCACCATCGAGTGGCCTCCCATCGACACCTCGTGCGACAGCTATGTCAACTGGCGAGACAACCACTGCTTCGGCTCGTGGGGTGGCACGGAGTACGACTGGATGCAGTTCTACTGGAACATGCAGGCGGGCAACGGCATCAAGATCTCGATGTACGAGCTGTTCGACGTGTATCGAGGTGCGTGCTCGGGAGGGTCGTGCAGCGGAGAGTCCGTGAGCTGGACCGAGCTGCAAGACTCCGCGGCGGTCGAGTTCGGCCTGGGCAGCAGCAAGTACAACGCCTTCGTGGCCGCGGGTGATGCGGCAGGGGTCGACACCACCGAGTTCTGAAGCGAGCGGTGATCGGTCGATGTGGCCGTCGTCGAGCAGGGGCTCGGTGACGGCCGCACGCCGTGGGGGGGTTCACCAAACCTCGACGGTACCGATGCTGGCGAAGCTCCGCCGGGTACCTCGAACCTTGACGCCGTGCTCGCCCTTCTTGCCCTCGGGCTTCGAGATCTCGAAGTTCTGCTTCTCGCTGCGGCGCAGCCCGACGATGAGCTCGTGGGGTCCGGGCTGGATCTCGAGCAGCGGGGCCTCGAAGGTGAACTCGTCGAGGATCATGTCGCCCTCGCGCCACAGGTTGGGCGGATAGATCCCACCCGTGAGCTCGTGGGGGTCGCCGTTGATCAGGCTGGTGCGCCCCTTGAGCAGGCGCGTGTAGACCTTGGAGCCTCCGGGCAGTGGTCGGCGCACGACGATCGCCAGCCGAAGCGTGGCTTCTCGGCCTCGAACCACCGGCTCGGTGATCTCCCAACCCACGATCTCGATGTAGTTCTCGAAGTGCAGCGTGGTGGGGTTGGCCAGCGGCGGGACCTCGTCGAACAGCACCGTGGGGATCTCGTTGAGGTCGGTCTCTCCGGAGGGCAGGCGGTTGGCGACCAGCCGCAGCGTGGCGTGATGGTCGTCGAGCACGAACAGGGGCCAGCCGTTTTGGCGGTGGCTCTGGTGCAGCGTGGGCAGATCACGGCTCCGAATGATGGCCGAGCGCGGCTGTTCGGCCGACAAGTAGCTGATGAGCTCGCGACGGCTGCCCACCAACACCACGTCTCCGGCTCCTTCGACGGCCAGGCCGGAGTCGCGGACGCGATGGTTGCCGATCGAGGCCGGAAGCTCGCCCGCCTCCACCAGGGCTCGGTGGTGGGCCAGCAGTCGGCGCGGGGACAACAGATCACACGTCTGCGGTACCAGGCCCTGGGCGTAGACGACCGACCCGTAGACGGCGGCGCCACCGATCAACAGCAGCGGTGCGGCTGTGCGCGGACCCGCGGGAATGCGATCGAGCCAGCGGTCGAGGCGATGGGGGCGTCCACCCGCCGGAGCGAGCAGGCCCATCGCGAGCAGGGCCCACAGTGCCGCCGAGCCGACCTTGCCGAGGCGCTCGGGAGCCTCCAGACGTTCGGCGGGGAACGTGTGTTCTCCCGCGAATGTGTGGATGGGGATCGTCATCCGCGAGGGCGTGCGCTCGGCATCCTTGCCGATGACCAGCATGCCCAGCGCGACGACCGTCAGTGCTGCTCGCCGTCCCCGGCGCTCGGTGTTGGCGTCGAGGGCCCACTCGACGGAGGCCATGGCGGCCAACGCCGCGGGCACGGTCAACGGCAGGGCGACGGCGCCGTAGACGAGGCTCCAGCCGGCGGCGACCGTGACGGTGAGCCCGAGCCATAGCGCAGGCAGGCGGTCGCGTCGGCCGACCAGCGCGCCCGCGATGACCAGCGGTCCCCAGGGAAACAGGGAGAAGCCGAAGTCCTCGAGGCTGGCCGCGAACCGCCGCTGCTCGGGCTTGTCGATGAGCAGCTGGTCCTTGGCGGCGCCCAGCAGGGGGATGTACCCGTCGCCTTGCTCGAGCGACAGGTGCACGGCAATGCCGAGGCTGGTGACGGCGGCGGCACCCAGCGCGAGCGCAGTGATGGTGGAGCGTCGGCCCGGCGTGCCCAAGGTGGCCGCGGCAGCGAGCACGCCCAGCGGCAGCGCTCCGCCCAAGGCCAGGCCGAGGCTCGCCACGGAGAGCACCAGCAAGCCAGCCGCGACGACGGCCCACACCGCGGTCTTGGCCAGGCGCGAGGAGCCGAGGGCGGCCAGTCCCGCAACGACGGTCGCCGCTGCGAGCAGCTCGCCCACCGGGTTGCCCAGGGCGGTACGCCCGGCACTGGTGAGCATGGGGAACGCGAGCGCCACGGTGCCCGCCAGCAGCGACAGCCCCGGGCTGGCCCCGCGCGCACGGGCCAGGCCCGTCGTCATGGCGGCCAGGGCGGCGGCGGCCAGGGCATGGGGCAGCCGTAGGCCCGCGGTGTCTTGCAGCGCGTCGAAAGCCCGGGTGCGCGCCAGGTCGGGAAGCCACGGGCTGCGCACCAGATCATTGAGCGAGGCGCCCAGCGCTGCCCGCACTCGATCGAAGACCGGAAGCTCAGCGTCGGTCCACACCCCATGCTCACCCAGCCCCGGCAGCAACACCGCGAGGGCGACCAGGCCCACCAGGGCGGCCAGCCATGGGCCCGTGGTGAGCCGGGGTCTGCGTTCGACCATGCGTGCGGGAGGGTAGCGGGGGGATGACGCGATGTCAGCCTACGTCACGCGACGGCGGCCGATCCGGGCTACGTCCTCAAAATTCACACTGCTGCGTGGCGAGGTTGCACGTAGAGCCCGGCGCGACGAATGGGCACACGTCACCGAAGAAG
>JAHZJA010000952.1 GCA_022601155.1 Deltaproteobacteria bacterium
CGATCTGGTGACCTTCCTTCAGAGCAAGCTGATGATTCCGCAGGTAGAGGCCGACCTGCTCGATCAGCTCGAGCGCGAGACCCTGCGGCATCTGCCCGCCGAGCTGGCCTGGTACCACGAGGTGCTGCCCGTCTCGGTCGACGACGTCGGCAACCTGACCTTGGCCATGGCCGACCCCACCAACGTGCGGGCGGTCGATGCAGTGGCCGGCCATACCGGCGCCTATCTGGTCCGGGCGGTGGCTCCCCTCACCGCGCTGCGGCGTGCCCTCGAGCGCTACTACGGACCGCGCCCCGAGGACCTGCCGTCCCGCATCGCCGACAACGGCGACAGTCCCAGCGCGCCGGTGCAGCCCGGGCCCCCTCCCATCTCGACCGCGACGGCCGAAGATCTCCAGCCCGCCGACCCCACGGTCCCGCCGCTGTCTCCCGCGGCATTCGCCCGGGTCCTGCCCCGGCTGGTGCACGCCAAGGACCGCGACGAGATCACCACGGTGCTGCTCGACTTCCTCGCCGAAGGGTTTTCGCGGGTCATCATGTTCGTCCACCTGCAGCAGCAGCTGCGCGGTCGACACGCGCGAGGCGACGACCTGTTGCTCGAGGCGGTGACGCAGGTCCGCATTCCCACCACCGGCAGCTCGCTGTTCCGCGATGTCGTGGAGCGCGGCACCCCCCACTTCGGGCCGTGGCGCGACGACACCAACATCAACCGGGCGTTCGACCAGGCGATGGGCGGTATCTCGGGCAACGTACTGCTGCTGCCGGTTCGACTGCGGGAGCGGGTGCCACTGCTGGTCTTCGCCTCCGGGACGCCCCACCCGGTCGACCCGCGATCGCTGGCCGAGCTGGTCAACGGCATCAGCGGGGCGCTCGAGCGCCTCATCTTCCGCCGCAAGTCGCAAGACAACATCCCGCAGGCCGACTGACCGCGAGCGACCGCGCCGCCCGGCTCAACGAACCCGGCGCCACCTGAACTCGCCGCAGTGCTCATCGGTCAGCCGCACGGTGGGTGTGTCGTGCTCGTCCCATGACCACTCGAGCACGTGGTGTCCGTCGAACGACCCGCCCACGAACCGGGTGTCGGTCTGCCGGACGAACATCGTCCCCAGAAAGTGCAGCGCATTGCCGAACACCACCTTCGACACCTCCGGAGGTGCGGTCTTGGGCGTGCACGCAGCACCGAGCGTCACCGGCTCCACGCGCTCGTAGAACCCCTCGTAGCGCGCCCGTTCGTCCCGCAACGCATCCAGCTCGCCCTCGTGGCCCACACAGCCCGTGTCCGCGTCAGCCACCAAGCCATCGGGACAAAGCGCGCCATCCCACCGGGCCCCCCGAATATACGCGTCGGTCAGCGACATGGTCGCGTAGCGCAGATCGGCACCCCGCAGGTCGGCACTGATGAGCACGCTCTGCTCGAGATCGCAGCCCACCAACACGGCCCGGCGCAGGTCGGCCCCGCTCCAGTCTGCCCCCTCGGCGCGGCAATTGGGCAGCCGAGCCTCCTGGAGGTTCGCGCCGATCAGCGTGGCGGATTCCAGCAGTGCCCACTCCAAGGACGCCCCCTCCAGCGTGGCTCCACTGAGGTCGGCCTCGATGAACGAGTTGAAGCGTCCGTGGGCCCCACGAAGATCGGCTTCTCGTAGCCTGGCGCCCCGGAAGCTGGCGCCCCGCAGGTTCGCGGCGCCGAACCGGTAGCCACGCAAGTCTCGGCCCGCGTAGCCCGTCCGAGACGACAAGCCTCGCTGGAATGCCCGGCCCGGCCCGGCGAGCCAGCCCACACTGCCTGCGCCGCGGCCCACCACGGCCAGTAGCGCCGTCAGCCCCACCATCACCATCACCATCGGCGTGGCCAGCCGGCCCAGCACCGGTTGCCCCGCGTTGCGGTCACCGAGCGCCGCGGCCAGGATCGGATAGGGAACAAACGCCTGCACCGCGGCCGTGCTGGCCAGCGCCGCCCCCACCACCAACGACAGCCCCAAGAACCCATCGAGCGCGGCGTAGGCGATGACGAAGTTGGCCACGAGGTTGAGCAACAGTGCCCACGTCCGCAGTCGGTACAGGCCCCCACACCGCCACCACCATCACCCCCGACGCCACCAGCGTGGGGCCGGCGTAGCGCAGCGTGCCGAGCAGGTTCCAGCCGTCCATGCCGATCCGCAGCTGCATGATTCCCGAGAACAGCAGGGTCTGCGCGTCAGCGAACGCCATGACCAGCGCCACCAGCAACAAGCCGCGGAAACGGGTCGGTCGAAACACGCCGTCGTCTTCTTCGCGACCGTGCAGCCCCCGTGCGCCCAGGGCGATCAACGCCGTGGCGCATGCGAACGCGATCACCACGCCCAGGGTTCGATCCATCCCCGACCAGAACGCGGCCGCGATCAAGACCCCCACCACCAGGTTCGACCACAAGATCGCACGCGACAGCATCTGCGGTCCGAGGGCAGACCGTCGGGCCATGCGAGCGGCCCACAGCAGCAACCCGGCCGGCAACAGCGTAGCCCCGGTGCCCTGCCACAGCGCGGCCACCGTGCCGCCGCCGAGCCCCACCGCGTCGATGATGGGCCGGATGCTCAGCGCCACGTAGGCCAGCACGCTGACGTAGGTCGCCACCAGCGCGGTCCGTCGACGCCCAGAGGGCACCCGTCGTTGCTCGGTCCACCGACGACGCCGCTCGACATCGGTGAACGACGGCGGCTCCACCGGCTGCTGGCGCAGGTGCTCGAGGGCTTGATCGTAGCTCATGAGTCGGACTCCGGGGTCTCGAAGGCGGCCTTGACGATCGCCTCGGCGCGCTTGGTTCGGTCGGAAACGGTGGCCTCCCGGGCCCCGAGGATCGCCGCGGCCTCGCGCAGCGACAGCTGTTCGATCACCCGCAGCGCATACGCATCGCGGAGCTTGGGCCGAAGCTGCTCGATGGCGCTGTGGAGGCGCCGCAGATCCTGACGACTGCTCGCCACGGCATCGGGGCTGGGCTCCGGCGCGGCAGACTCGTCGGGCCGACGTCCGCCCCACCACCGACGGCGACGGGTGTGCTTGCGATGGTCGCGGAGGTGGTTGAACGCAATCCCATGCAACCAGGTCGACAAGCTCGCCTCTCCACGAAACCGATGCATCTTGGCCAGCGCGGTCACGAATGCGTCTTGGGTGAGGTCGCGCGCGGCCTCGGCATCACCCAGCGCATGGAACAACCGCCGCGTGAGCGACGCCGCGTGCAGCTCGTAGAGCCGACGAATGGCCGCCTCGTCGCCCTCCCCGATGGCCTCGGCCAGGCGCTGGTCGGCGACCATCGCCTCGTCCTCGCGCCGCTTCATGGATGCACTCACACCCCACTGAGTGGACCGAGCCGCACCAATTCAAGAAAACGGATCGAGATCACCGAGAAACAGCATCGCACACGTTCCTCGCACGCACCTGCTGCCGATCGTGCTGCGCCACGGAGCTCGCATCCGCCTTGGTCTGGGGTCGTGAGTCTGGTATCCGCCCTTCGTGCTCGCGCGCGAGATCAAAATCGAGACCCACATCGACGCTCCCGTGGCCACGGTCTGGGCGGTGCTCACCGACACCGCCCAGTGGTCGAGCTGGAACCGGATCCTGCTCGGCCTGGAGATCGATGGCACGCTCGAGATCGGCGCTCACGGTCGACTCCAGCTGGAGCTGGGGCCTCCGCTCGGAGTGCGCACCATCGGCGTGAAGATCGACCAATGCGATCCCGAGCGCGAGCTGGCGTGGCTGGGCGGACTGCGAGCGGTCGCCCAAGGCCGCCACTACTTCCGGATGGAGAGCGACGGCTCGGGCACCCGCTTCCTCCATGGTGAGCGCTTCTCCGGGATCGCGGTGCTCCCCGTGTGGCCGCTGCTCGAGCCGCAGCTGACCAAGAGCTACACCCGCTTCAATCGAGACTTCGCCGAGCGTTGCGCGTCGCAATCCTGAGCGCCCCACCGGTCGGAGGACATCCGACAGCGTGGACGGGCTCCCACCGCGCCGTACGTGCACCACGCTGCACTGGAGACCATTTTCGTGCCCCCGAGCGCGAATGCAATGGGCCAAAATGCATGCATGGGCCGATACGGACGATGGATGGGACGGGTGTGTCTTCCCTTGTTGTTGGCGGTGGGATGCGATGACGACACGCAGACCCCCACGCCGATCGAGCGTGGGCTGACCCTGGACGACCGCGGCGACACGCTCGAGGGCACCTATGCCGATGCCGATGCCGCACGCACGTTCGTGTTTCGTAGCGAGGTGACCCCCGAGGGCTTCGACGTGCAGGTGCAGTTCAACGGCATGACCATCGTCGCGCACACCGATGGAAGCGGCGTGCTCACCCACGACGGCTACGCCACCGACAACGGCGAGCCCACCCAGATGACCGAGGACGACCGCGACGCCCTGACCGCGCTCACGGCCGTCCTCGACGCCCAGGGGGCCGACGCGGGTCCTGCCTTGGCCCGCCTGCGCAGCTTCACCAATACGTGGTCGGAGTTTCCGGGGACCAAGGATCTGCGGGCCGACGTCCCCACGGGCTTTCGCGCGTACTCGTCGATCTGCGGATCGGTCGACACCTTCGTCGAGGTCACCCACGACGACTGGAGCTACGACCGATTCGACGATCGCTCGACCTATTTCGCGTACATGAGCATGAATGCAGCCGGCCCCTGCTCGGACGGCACCTGGTTTTGGAACGCCAACCAGTGGCAGTGCTACGAGCCCGACCATCCGTCGAACGTGGAGTACGCGTACGGCAACTGCTTCGGCCGCTGCGGGGCCGGCTGCGGTAGCGCCACCCAGTTCACGTGGGACTGCGCCGACCATGACTCCTGCGTGCGCTTTGGTCACAGCACGGCCAGTTTTTGGTGCAACGACGAGTTCAGCTCGACCATCGACGACTGGGCACTGGCCCCCAACTGTCTGTGAGCGCGATCCGCTGGCTTGCCGCCGTGGCCCTCGGCTGCGCGTTGGCGTGCGGGGGACCACGGGCCTCGGCGCCCACCGACCCCCGCCAACCCGTGCGGGCGTACTTCGCAGCGGTCCGCGACGGCGATTGCCCGAGGCTGCGCTCCATGGTGACGGGGGCGGCCAAGCAGCGTTTGGCGGGCTCTGGGTGCGAGGACGTCCTGCGAGAGTTCACCGAGCACGGGGCCCAGCTGCTGGGTGTAGTGCGGGTGCGCAAAGATGGTCGCGCCCCCGACCGCCGACTGGTCGACGCCCAGATTCGGGTGGGATCGGACACCCGAACCATCGTGGTCGGGGTTCGGGAGGTGGAAGGCAGCTGGGTGGTGGAGGAGATCTGAGGCGGACGGGTACACTCCGACCGAGGATCATCCGACCGTGCGTAGCTCTACCTTCCTGGCTTCTTCTTTGGTGCTCCTGCTCGCGACCGTCGGCTGCGGCGACGATGAGGGCACCAGTC
>JAHZJA010000953.1 GCA_022601155.1 Deltaproteobacteria bacterium
GCCTCTCCATCGTCGGCCCCCGTGGTGGCGGCACCGCGACCGCCCACAGGTGGCCCAGGCGACCAAGACATCATTCGGCGCGTGGTACGTGCCCGAATAGGGGAAGTACGGGCTTGCTACAATGAGGGCCTAGAGGAGGACCCTACGCTCCAGGGGCGGGTCGTCGTCCAGTTCACCGTCGCATCGGATGGCCATGTTCCGGGGGCGACCATCACAGAGACGACGATGCCCGACACTCCGGTCGGCCCGTGCATCGTCCGTGCAGTCGAGAAGTGGAGGTTCCCCAAGCCGCCCAATGGCGGCAACGCGGTGGTGACCTTTCCGTTCGTGCTCGTGCCGGAGTAGACGTGAGGGTATGACAGTGGTAGCGAGCGGGTAAGCCACCTTGCAGGGCGTGAGAGATGAAACTGCAGCGAGGCTCGTGGGTGCGACGCAGATGGAGACCGAGGTCCTCGAGGAGTTGCCCGCGGACGTAGTTCTTGTCGCGCAATGCCCCCGATCTTCTGCGGCAGAGGGTAGGGATCTTTGGCCGCCAATTTGGGTACCCGACCCATCATGCTGACCTGTAACCCTGCGCGAGGCCCGTCGTGCCCGCAGCAGTCGTGTCGTAGGTTGACGCAATGACGCTTATCGGCCGAAGGGAGAGCCCCCCGTGGCGACGCATCGCGTGAGCTTCGCGGAGTCTAGGCCGTGTCGAGGGGCGCGAGCCAGCGGACCTCGTCACTCGGTCGCCCGTCCCCAACTCATGGTGCCGTTCGAGTCGTCGGATGGCTCGTGGGTCGGGCCAAGGCGGGCGAACCCGGCATGGGCGGCGAGGTCTGACGCGATGCGCGCGTCCGTAGTGTGTCCCGTTGTCGTGCGACCGATGCGGTGTGCGTCTCGTCTACTGTATGGACCTTCGATGGATCGACACCTCGCAGTGGTCATGGTCGTTGCCGTGCTCGGATTGGCGCCGGGGTGTGCATCGCGAGCGTTGTCGGACGCCGAGGCGATGTCGGTCGACGCGCTCGGCAGTTGGTCGACACGCGTCTTGCTGCGAGTCGCGGCCGCGTGCGATCGGCCGGGCCCCGGACTGGCGGAGTTCTATCGCTGCGAGGGCGTCTACTCGGAGCTCGTCGACCGCCACGAGCACCGCGACCGCCGTCAGTCTCGTTTTGGGGGAGCCTGGGTGGAAGAGCAGTCGTGCGCGGACGTCGTTGCCGCGGTGGATGCCGCCGAGCAGCTCGGCGCGGGCTTGAGCATCGGGTACGCGGGGGTTGGCCAGGAGGGGAGGATGGGGGCGCTGGTCCACATCACGCTCGCGCACGCGGAGCGATTGTTCTGGTGTGGTGATGCCGAAGCGCTGGAGCGGTACCTCGAGGCGATCGACGCGATGGGGACCGGGGAGCCGAACTACCACGAGAACGCCGCAGCGGTCGCGGAGTGGCTCGGGACGCTGGACGCCGAGCAGATGGCCCACCTGCAGGCCACCGCTCCGCCCGGCGGACGCCTGGCTCGCGCCGTGCGACGGAGTCAGCGGGCGTCGTCCGGGTGCCCTGTAGACGAGTCAGGCGCCATCGCGGCGATGCGCGACCACGATCCCATGCGGCGTGCGATGGGATGCAGCTGCGTGAACACGCTGCCCGAGGACGCGCGCGCCGAGGCGATGCGCACGCGCGATCAGGTGATCGACAGCGACCCCTACGTCGAGACGGCGGGCACCCGGTCCCCGGATCGACGCGCCACCGGTCGCGGGCTCGCCGAGCTGCCCGGGGCACTGGTCGACATCGCCACGCTCCCTCTGACCGCGATCCCGGGCGAACGCTACTACCCGATTCGCCTGTACTGCGAGGAGAAGCGGGCGGCCGACGCGGGCGGGTGAGATGAGACCAGCGCGGGGTGGTCGTCATGGGTCTCTGGCCTCGAGACTGAAGGACTCGAGCCACAGGGTCCAACGATCGTCGTCGTTGGTGGATGCCAACGTGAATCGTCCGATGCCGCCGCATGCGTAGCGTGCCACGACCGCGTAGGCGTCGCCGTGGTGGGCATCGTGGCGAGGTTGGACGTCCACATCGCGCTTCACCTTACCCAGCCTCATCGCAAGCGCCTGCGCGTCTGCAGTGCAGCGACGATGGAGCTCGTCGGCGACCTCGTCGTCGTCGGCGAACGCAGTGTCCAAGCTGGTGACCGGGCACAGCACCAGCGCGGTTCGGTAGCGGCTGTGCTGCAGTCTTGCTACGAAGGTGTCGATTCGCTCCGCCAGGTCATCACGCGAAGGGAAGCCTCTGAACACGCGATGCGCCACGGGTGCATCGTAATCCTCTGCGGGATCACCTCTTGGATTTCCGCTATGACCCGCCGCCGCGCCGCACCGCGCTGGGATTGACGCCGTTGACCCGCTTGAACGCGCGTGAGAACGACAACTCCCCCTCGTAGCCGCAGCGCAGCGCCGCCTCGAGCACGGAGATGCCCTCGTCGGCGAGCGAGCGGTAGCCCTGCGGCATGCGCCAGCGGGTGCAGTATTCCATCGGGGCCAGGCCGGAGAGCTGCTTGAAGCGGTCGGAGAACGCGGAGCGAGACATGCCGCCGATCGATGCCAGCTCGGTGATGCTCCACTTGCGATCGGGTTCCGCGTGGATTCGCTCGAGCGCCCTGCGGATGCGCTCGTCGCCGAGCGCCGCCGCCAGCCCGGGCGTGTCGGAGGCGTCGCCGGGTGACGCTTGCCCGCCTCGAGCAAGTGCCCTCGGCCCGGGGGCGCGTCTTCCATTGACAGGGCCCGGGTCCGCCGTTCAAAGTGGACGCATGGCTTCGAGCAAAGTACGTCCCACGCCGCCGCCCCGCGGGCCGGCCCTGGTGCCCGCGGTCGGGGCGCTGATCGTGTCGCTTTGCGGAGTCGCGTGCAGCGACGACGACAGCCTCGGATTGTCGGCTGACACCGGCAACTCCACCGAGGCTCTGCCCACGGGTGATCTCGACGACTCGACGGGCGACGACGCGGCCATGGAGATCGGCGACGCGAA
>JAHZJA010000954.1 GCA_022601155.1 Deltaproteobacteria bacterium
CGGCCTGCGTCGGAACCGACCAGGCGTCCTATGATCACGGTGATGTCACTGGGGCCCCCCGACGACGCGGCCGAACAAGCAGCGATGCGGCGCGACGCCGACAAGCTGATGGCGCGTCGGGCCAGTGCGGGACTGGTGACCTACGTCGTGGCGGGTGCAATCCTGTCGTTTGGTTCGTCGCTGCACGACCACGATCCCGAGCTGGCGCTGGGTCTGGTGGGGCTCGCGATCGTCGTCTCGCTGTTCCGCGCGCCAACGGTGTTGGGCTTCGACCGCTTCTACGGCAGCGACGGCCGTCGCTGGCGGTGGCAGTTCGTGGCCGGCACGATCGCTGCGGCCGGGGTGTGGAGTGCACATGCAGTGGCGGCCCTCGTCCTGCACGGACTCGGGTGGGCGGCCCTGCTCGCGCTCATCATCTCGGCCGCGATCGCTGCGGTTGGGACCATCGCGTACTCACCCTCCAAGACCGGGCTCGGCGCGTTCATCATCACGCTGTACCTGCCGCACATGGCGGTGCTGCCCACCGTCGGCGGCAAGGAGGGGATCGCCCTGGCTATCGCCTTCTGCGCGTACACGGGCTACCTCGTCGTGCTCGGCCGCGCGCTGCACTCACAGCTGTGGGATGGCCTGCGCGCGGCCAAGCTGCTCGAACGCAACATCGCACAGCTGGAGCTGGCCCGCAGCGCGGCCGAGGCCGCAAGTCGAGCCAAGAGCGACTTCGTCGCGCGCATGAGCCACGAGATCCGGACCCCGCTCAACGGGGTGGTCGGCATGACTTCGGTGCTGCTGGCGCGCGACCTCGACGGTGAGACCCGAGAGCAGGTCGAGATCATCGAGGACTCGTGCGAGGCGTTGATGGAGCTGGTCAACGACGTGCTCGACTTCGCCAAGATCGAGGCGAACCTGCTCGAGCTCGCGCCCGTCCCCATCGATCTCGACGAGCTCGTGACCCGGCGCGGCAACATGCTCTCGGTGATCGCACGGCAGCGGGGAATCGACCTGCGTGTCGAGCGGTCATCGGCGCGCGTGGGCTGGGTACGGGCAGACCCCAAGTGCATCGGGCAGGTGCTCATCAACCTCGTCGGCAACGCCATCAAGTTCACCAACGAGGGCGAGGTGGTGGTGCGCTACGGTCGGGCTCCACAGCAGGACGGTGGGGACGATGCGGTGCGCTTCGAGGTGCAGGACACGGGCATCGGCATCCCTGGTGAACAACGCGAGGCGATCTTCGACGAGTTCTCACAGGTCCAGGCCCAGGTCCAGGATCGGCGTGGCGGGACGGGCCTGGGGCTCGCCATCACCAAGCGGCTGGTCGCGCTGATGGGCGGCGAGGTCATGGTGCACAGCGAGCCGGGCGTGGGGAGCACCTTCAGCTTCTGCATCACGGTCGAGCCCGCCGATCCCCCGGTCACCGTAGGGCCCGGGCACGCGACGACGCCTGCACCCGCGGGGACCGGCGTGAGGCGCGTGCTGCTCGTCGATGACAACGTGATAAACCACATGGTCACCGGGCGCATGCTCGACAAACTCGGTGTCCAGCACGTCTCCGCCAGCGACGGTGCTCAAGCGCTCGAGCACGTCAACGGTGACGGAGGGTTCGGGCTGGTCCTGATGGACTGCGAGATGCCGGTCATGGATGGTCTGACCACCACCCAGCGCATCCGAGCCGTGGACGGGCCCATGCGCGACGTGCCGGTCGTGGGGCTCAGTGCCCACGTGGCGGTCGAGGACCGCGAGCGCGCGTTCGCGGCCGGAATGACCGACTATCTGACCAAGCCGCTGCGGGTCGATGACCTGCGACGGGTCGTCGAGGAGCACCTCGCACCCGTCCCGGCTGCGCGTAACGCCGAGCCCAGCACGGCCAGCTCGTCGAGTTGACCTCGACCCCGGCACGGGCGTCGTCGAGGGCCCGCCCGCCCCATGCAGAGGTCGTCGACCGGACGGGCGTTGCGTCTGCACGCCGAGGGGTCGGTGACCCGGAGGTCGTCATGAACGCATCCCGTGCGATCGAGCCGCACAGGGCCCTCGAGCAGGCCTGCCCTGCGAGGCCTTCGCCGCCACCCTCTGCGTCGTACGAGATGCTCCCACCCGCCTCGGCGTGCGGGGCGGGTGGGAGCCGTGCCCGTGAACGAAGGAAGCGGTTCCGTTCACATCGGTGAGCTCGCCGAACGGAAACGGTTAGTCACACTGCGTGGCACACCAATACGTGCTGCCGCCCGCACACTTGCAGCATGAGATGGCATCGCCGTTCTGATCGCAGACCAAGCACCAGGAGACCAGCTGCACATCGGTGTGGGCGGTCAGGCCACCCACGGTCGCCACATTCGACTCCTGGCAGCCGCTGATCGTGGCCACGTCGTCGCCTTCGATCTCGAGCACCAGATCGACAGCAGTGCCCTCGCAGGTGGATGCCGGAGCCGACTCCGACGCCTCGATGAGGTCGTCTTGCAGGCCAAACGACTGGCTCACGTCCTCGACGAGGACGACATCGCCGCCGACCTCCAGGGTGATCGTTGCGCTGCGGTTGGACGTGGGTTCGGACTCCTCGGTGTCACACCCGAGCGTGGAGAAACCGAGGCTGGCGACCACGAGGCCGATGAGAGAAAGACGAGGGATGGGGGTGTTCATGGATTCTACGATCTCGTTGTGGTTCACCCGCCGACGGGCGAGCGAAGTTGCAGACGAGCACCAGACCGACGCCTCCACGTATGGCGTCCGGGAACCGTCGCGACCAGCACTCGCTAGTCAATTGTCGACGTCTCGGCGTTTGATCACGCCCTGCGTCACAATTTTCCCGCGTGTCGGTGTACGCAACACACACGACGA
>JAHZJA010000955.1 GCA_022601155.1 Deltaproteobacteria bacterium
CCAGCTGCATGCCCGCGGTCGCGAGCTTGGCCGTGGTGGGGTTCGGATCGAAATAAAGGATGCCCGGGGCGCCCGGCGGGGAGGTTGCGGCCATGGGAGGTGAAAGACCGGCGTCGGCGTTGGGATGCCACCGGTCCCGCTCGTGTCGGGACGGCTCCGGTGGGCGCTCCAGCATACTCACAAACGGCAGGTCCGTGGTAGCGTCCGGGCCATGGCGGAGTCGCTCCAGCGGCTCGTCCCGCCCCGTCGGCTTGGCAAGTTCTTGCTCATGGCGAGGCGCGGTGAGGGCGGGATGGCGACGGTCTACGTCGCGGCTGTGGGCGAGGGCTCACTGGCCCGACTGGCCGCGGTCAAGCTGTTGCGTCAGGGCGCGCCCGACCACGACTTTCGCACGCGGTTCTTGGACGAGGCCAAGGTCGTGTGTCGCCTCCATCACAACAACATCGTCGACGTGCGCGAAGCCGGCGAGGTGGGCGACCAGCTGTACATCGCGATGGAGCTCATCGAGGGTCGCGATCTCGCCGACGTGTGGGATCGGTGTGCCGAGGTGGGCCGCGCGTTTCCGGTACCGCTGGCCGTGCACATTGTTCGCGAGGTGCTGCGGGGGCTTCACTACGCCCACAGCTTCCCCGGCCTGGGGCTGGTGCATCGCGACGTCTCGCCGAGCAACATCCTCATCGACTGGGCCGGCGCCGTGCGACTGGCCGACTTCGGTCTCGCGACCTCGGCGATGAAGGCCAGCCTCACCGTTCCGGGCATGGTGTTCGGCAAGGTGGGCTACATGGCGCCCGAGCAGGCGACCCGCAGTCCGCTCGACGGGCGTGCCGATGTCTACGGCTGCGGCGTGGTGCTGTGGGAGCTGCTCACCGGTCGCCCGCTGCGTGACAGCGACACCGACACGCAGGCCGTGGCCGGGTGGGACGCGGTCGCGCCCAGCTCCCTGTCCAACCGCGTCGACGAAGAGCTCGATGACATCGTGATGACGGCGCTGATGCGCTCCCGTGACGACCGCTATCAGAGCGCGGGCGATTTCATGGAGGCGCTGTCGATCTGGTTGTCGGAGAACGCACCCGACACCACGCAAGAGCGGATGGCCGAGTTCATGGTGCGGCTGTTCGGCGACGCGCCCGATCGCGACCACGAGTCGTACACCGCACTGGTCGACGAGCTGGCCGCGATGGCGGCCGAGCCGGCGATGGCCCCCGGCCCCGAGGGGACCACCGGGGTGTTCGCCCAGGCGCGGCGGCGAGCGGTGACCGAGCCGCGCGGAGCCGCCGCCCGACCGATGACGGTCGGTGGGGAAGGCATCGGCGAGGGCACCATCATCGCGCAGCGCTATCGCATCGCGCGGCCGCTGGGGCGCGGCGGCATGGGCACGGTGTATCTCGCCGAGCACATCACGGTGGGGCGCAAGGTCGCGATCAAGGTGCTCACCCACGAGTGGAGCGAGCACGAGGTGGTCGCGCGACGCTTCAAGGAAGAAGCGCGGGCGGCCAGTGCCGCCGGGCATCCCAACATCATCGAGGTGTTCGACGCCGGGGAGCTGCCCGACCGTCGGCTGTTCATCGTGATGGAGTTCCTGACCGGCCGCTCCTTGTACGAGGAGCTGTCGGCGACGGGCCCGTTCGACGTGGTGCGGGCCTGCCGAGTGGTTCGCGATGTGGCACGCGCGATCCGGGCCGCCCACGGGGTGGGGATCATTCACCGCGACCTCAAGCCCGACAACATCATGCTCGTCAATCGGGGCGAGGGCGAGATCGTCAAGGTGCTGGACTTCGGCATCTCGGCCAGTGCCGATCGCACCGAAGAAGAGCAGCGCCTCACCATTCCCGGCCATGCCCTGGGGACCCCCGAGTACATGGCGCCCGAGCAGAGCAAGGGCCGTCCGCCGACCGAGGCGTTCGACATCTATGCGCTGGGCGTGATCCTCTACGAGACGCTGGTGGGTGAGCCGCCGTTCGTGTCCGAGAACATCGTCGAGGTGCTCGCGCGCAAGGCCACCGAGGCCGCGCCGCCCTTGGACAAGCGGCGCGACGGACTGCCGCCGCCGTTGGTCGCCCTGGTCCACGCGTGCATCGAGGTCGACCCCGCCCGCCGACCCGCCAACGCCGATGTCTTCTTGGCGCACCTCGAGCCCATCGTCGCGGCCCTCGAGGGGATGGCCGCGATGGAGGCCGGGGCGTCGGGACACGGGATGATTCACCCGCCCGGTCCGCCGATGCCGATCCCGAACCCGGGTGCAGGGGCGCCCCCGGTCGTGTCCGGTCCGGTGGTGGCGGCCGTGCAGACCACGGCCCTCGCCGTCCCCGACAGGCGGATGTCCAGCTATGCGTTGGTGCCCACCAACGGGGTGCCGCCTCCGCCCGAGTACGATGCACTCGAGGCGGGCCTGGCCCGGATTCACTCCGGCCCGGCCCCGACCGACTCCTTGCTCTCCACGCCGGTCGACGTGGACGACAGACCCGTGGGGGGCGGGCCATCGCGCGGGGCATGGTGGGTCTTGGCCACCGTGGGCCTCGTGCTGCTGGCGTTGCTGACCGCAGGCGTGTGGTGGCAGATGATGCGGGACCTTCGTGGTCAATCCGACGATGGAGCCACACCGGCGACGGATGCCGGCGTCACGGCCCCACCGATCACATCGGCGGGCACACCCCCGCCGGTCGCGACCACCGAGGCACGCGACGACGGGGCCGTCGTGCCAGCCGTGCCCGATCAGGGCACGGCAGTGGAGCCGACCGACAGCGGTCAGGCCACCGACGATGCCGAGCCGTCCACGACCAGCGGCGCTGGGTCGTCCAGTTCCGGCGGTGAGCCCGTCGAGCAAGACCCTCTCGAGAGTGCACGCTGCAAGAGGGCCCGCCGCGCGGCCCAGACGGCCTACAAGAGCGGCGCATGGACCAAGATGCTCACGCACCTCAAGTCGCGGGGATGTTGGAAGGGCCGCTATCGCGGTGACCACGCCGACATGAAGGTCAAGGCGCTGTTCGAGGACGGGAACTTCAAGGCCTGTGCTCGCTTGGCCAAGTCGGTGCGTAGTGCGGGTGCCAAGAAGATCGCGAAGATCTGTCAGCAACGCGTCGCCCGGGGCGACTGAACGTTGCCCCAGGATCGTTCACGTCGTGCTTGCGGCGGCACGGGTTTCGTAGTCTGCTCGGGGCAACGGTCCTGCATGCGCGTCCCCGGAACATGTTCCTTCGTCGTGGCCTCGGTGGCGATTACGCTCTGCACAGCAGCCCCGGTGGATGCGCGGGCGAGCACCCACGTCTCGTCCTTCGAGGTCCGTACCAGCACCAAGGACCCGCCCAAAGCCAAGGCCGAGACCAAGGACCCCGAGGTCACTTCGCCCACACCCGTCGAGCCCGAGCCCACACCGGTTCCCTCGGACCGATCGCCGCGGCAGGGTCGGGTGTTCGTGGAGGCGCAGGACCTCGGTGATTCGGGCCCGGCGCTCGCCGGCCGCGCCAACCGTGCCGCGGCCGACAGCATCGTTGCCGCCGGGGTCGCTCACACCGATGCGCCCGCGGGGCCGGAGCTGCGCATCGTGCTGTCGGCCCGAGACGACGGCGGGTATCGCCTCGACTACCAGATCGTCTACGAGGGCAAGCCTGTCGACCAAGGGCAGGGATCCAGCGAGTGCCAGCTGTGCACGGAGAACGAGCTCATCGCGCATGTCGAGGCGTTGTCTCGCGAGGTCGCGCCCCACTTGATCGTGCCCGAGCCCGAGCCCGTCGATCCACCGAAGGACGATCCGCCCGTGGTGGTCGGCCCGGCCGTAGGCGGCACTGATGATGTCGATCGCCCACCGCTGAAGGCGCTGGGCAAGGCCGGGATTGGCGTATTGGTGGTCGGGGTCGTGGCCGCCGGTGTGGGAGCGGGTCTGGTCATCCGGAAGCCGCAGCACTTTCGGGAGCCGAGTCGTGCCACCGAGCTGACGACCACACGTCCGATCGGCTGGGCCATGCTGGGCTCCGGGGTCGCGGTCGCGGTGGTCGGCGGCGTCATGCTGGCCGTGGACCTGCGGCGCAACAAGAGCAAGAACACGGCGGCCGAGTCATCGCCGGAGCCCAAAGCCGAGGCGGCGCTCCACCCGTGGGTGGGAGCTGGCTCCGGTGGGTTGTCGCTTCGCGGCCGGTTTTGACGGGCGCTGGCGTCCCGCGTTGGGGGTCGGCCATCGCGAGGCCGGGCTGTGCGTTGCCGCCGTTGCGCCCCCATGCGACCCTTGTTCAGACGCATGATGAACACGCAACGGTGGTTGACGGTGGGATTCGGGCTCGGAGCAGCCGTGGGGTTGGCAGATGCCTGCACCATTGCCGACCCCGATCACTGTGCCAACCGCACGGGGTACACGTGCGCCAGCGGCCGGGTGTGTGACCCCTGTCAGCGCAGCGATCAGACCGCCGATGGTGATGGGTGCGTCGACGAGGGCCTGCTGCGCGATCGCGATCTCGAGCGCAATGGCTGCCAGCTCGCCGACGGCGGCATCACCGAGTCTTCCACCGAGAGCAACTCGACCACCACCGAGGGCGCGACCACCACCCGCGGCGACGAGACCGAGACCGACGATGCGACGGCCACGAGCACCGGCCCCGCCCCCACCTGTGAGGGCACCAGCGGTCAGCTCGATCCCACGTGTCCCGAGGGGCTGCCGTTTTGTGTCGACCAGGAGTGTGTGCCGTGCACCAACGCCAGCGCCGATTGCACAGGCGCGCCCGACGGAGACGTCTGCGACCCCGGAAGCGGAGCGTGCGTCGAGTGTGTCGCCGACGGCGAAGGCGAGTGCAGCGGCATGACGCCCATCTGTGGCGACGACAACGTGTGTACTGGGTGCACCGAGCACACGCAGTGCCCGGGCGACGCGGCGTGCAACCTGTTCGACGGGAACTGTTTTCCGGACGACGCTGTCCTGTACGTCAACAACCTGGGTCCCAGCTGCCCCGGTCAGGGAGCAGGGACGGTGGAGGATCCCGCCTGTGAAATCGATGACGTGTTCCCCGTGGGCGCAACACTGACGACGATCCACATCGTGGGCAACGCGACGCCCTACGTGCAAGACATCAGCATCGGCATTACCGAGACGGTGGCGTTGCTCGGCTCGGACACCCCGCGCATCACCGTCTCGTCCGGTCCCCCTGCGGTCGAGGTGTTCGGGACGGTTTTCATCGATGACTTCGATATTCAGGGAGATGCCGGGGCCAATGCCATCGTGACCCTCGGCGATACCTGGATCGACGACTCGATCATTCGGGACTCGGGGGGTGTCGGCATCCTGACGTCCGGCGATCGTCTGTACGTACGGCGGACGACTGTCGTGGGGAACGACGGTGGAGGCATCCAGGTTGACGGGGAGCTCACCGAGTTGGAGAACGTCATCCTGGCCACCAACGGCGTGTTGAGCGGTCCCACGGCGGGCCTCGTTCTGCTGTCCGGTGAAGTCCGTGGTGTCTACGTGACGATTGCGGCCAACCTCACCCAGGCTCCGTTCGCCAACGGGATCCGTTGCGATGGCGGCACTGCTGATCTCCACAGCTCGATCGTAGTGGCGGCCAGCGGCAACAGCATCGGATGCGGTGCGCCGACCGATCTCGTGCTGCGAAACTCGGCGGCGGACAGCACCATGTACACCGGCCGGCGCACGACCAACATCGAGGTGTCCTCGGCCGAGCTCGGGTTCGACGCGGACTTTCACATCCCCACCGGCGGCGTGCTCGAGGGCATCGCAGTGTTCGAACCCGGCGATCCGCTCGAGGACATCGACGGCGACACGCGGGATCCCAACGCCGACTACCCCGGCGCTGATTTCCCGCAGTAGCGCGACGGCGAGGCGCGGTTGCGCGCAGCGGCTTGCGGTGTAGGGCGCTGTACATTTTTTTCACGCGCGTCCGGAAACTCGGATGTCGGGTGGTGTCCGATGAGTAGGTGCAGCTCGAGACCGAGCTGATGCCCACGCATGGCACGCAGCAGCACACGCGCAATCTTGGTCGGCTTGGGGCTCGTGGTGGGCTGCGGCGACCAGGGCCTGAACGTGGCCGACTGGACCCACGCCTCCGTATCGGCCCCCGCCGCACCCTCCACCGAACCCGTCGATGCCGGTCGGAGCGTGCCTCGTGCCGCGGCGGGGTTTCTCGAGATCGAGGGATCGCCAATCTTGCCGTGGTGCGCCGCGGTGCTCGTGGCACCCGATGTGGTGGTGACTGCCGCGTCGTGCCTGGAGGCCGCGCCGCTTTGGGAGCTGCGGTTTGGCGTGGGCTCGACCGAGGACCTGGCCGATGGCGTGGGCTCGTTCGAGGTGACCGAGATCCTCGAGCACCCGCACGTCGACCAGCCGCAGCACGCCTTGGTGGCGCTGCAGCTGGCCGAGCCCGTTCCCAACGTCGAGCCCGCCACGCTGGGGGGGGTCGCCACGTTGGGCTGCGGGTTCGAGGCCATCAGCTACCGGTTCCACCTTCGCGGCGATCGAGGCGCGCGCACCCGCTGGTTCGGGTGCCTGGACCGGGCCGTCGATGGCCTTCGCCTCAACGCCGAGCACGGGGCTGGCGACTGTCACGGTGACGATGGGGCGGGCGTGTTCGACTCGGCTCGCGATGAGCTCGTGGGCCTGGTGGTGGGGGACACGTCGCGTGGCCCGTGCACCACCCAGCTGCAGATCGCTTCGGTGGCCGACAACGCCGACTTCTTCGAGACGGCGTTGGACTTGTCGGCACCGCCCGCCTAGTACGACCTAGTCACTTAGGATCGACGACGGCTCGATTTTGTGATCTAAGACTCAGGTGGCAGCCGAAGATCTACGACGGCAGGGGCGCCTCGCGGAGTTCATCGATGGCGTAACGACGGGGATGGGACGTCGGGAACGCCGCGAGGCGATGGGAGACTACCTGCGAGCCCTACTGATGTCGGGAGAGCGCAAGAGCGTCCAGGCACTTGCTGGGCGGATGGCCGCGCGGCCGCAAGAAGTCGAAAGCCATCGTCAGCGCATGCAGCAGGCGGTCGTGGTCGCGAAGTGGGATGAGGAAGAGACGTACCGAAGGATATGCAGCGCAGCACTGGAAGCGGTGCCCGACCTCGAAGCGCTCGTGTTCGATGACACGGGCTTCGCGAAGAAGGGCCCGTGGTCTCCCGGCGTCCAGCGTCAGTATTCTGGGACTTTGGGGCGGGTAGACAACTGCCAAGTTGCGGTGAGCCTGCACCTGGCAACGGACACGTCCAGCGTCTGCATTGGCATGCGATTGTTCCTCCCTGAGTCGTGGGACGAGGATGAGGTCCGACGCTGTAGGGCAAGGATTCCCGAAGATGTTCACCATCTCGAGAAGTGGCGGCTGGCGTTGCAGATGCTCGACGACCGCAAGGCGTGGGGTCTCGGAGGGAGGGTCGCGCTCGCAGACGCAGGCTATGGGGACTGTCGAAAGTTTCGCCTCGGTCTCGAAGCTCGAGGATTCCAATACGTCGTCGGCGTCAGTTCGACGGTCAAAGTCTGGGCCGATGGCCGGTTGCCCAGCAGCCCCCAACAAAGGCGGAAGGCCAAGGGCAAGAGTCGAGGGCACCCCATCACGACCTGGGGCACAGACCTCCAGCCCGAGACGGTCAGTGACGTTGCCCTTCGAGCAGCCGATGATGACTGGGTCGAATTCATATGGCGCAACGGCAGCCAAGCGGAGCGCGAGGGCAGATTTCTGGCCAAGCGCGTACGTCATGCGCACAGGGTCACCAAGGGCACGACTCCGGGGGATGAGCAGTGGCTGCTCATCCAGTGGAACGCTGACCAAGACAAGCCTTCCAACTACTGGCTGAGCAACCTACCGCCCTCCGAGTCGGTCGAGCGCCTCGTCTACCTTGCCAAGCTGCGCTGGCGAGTCGAGCGCGACTACCAGGACATGAAGGGAGAGCTCGGCCTTGACCACTTCGAAGGCCGCACATGGCGTGGGTTCCATCATCACTGCGCCCTCGTCGCAGCCGCCCACGCGTTCCTCACGATTGAGCGAGCGCTTTTCCCCCCACGAAGAACTCTCGCTACCGGCCTTTCGTCGGCTCC
>JAHZJA010000956.1 GCA_022601155.1 Deltaproteobacteria bacterium
CGCTCCATCGGGACCACGGTGCCGTCGGGTGACCAGGTGCCCGGCGAGACGTTGGGCCCGCGCACGCGCAGCTCGTGCCGGCCCTCGCACGCCGCGAGCTTGATCTCCACCCCGGGCGCGGGCAGGCCGATCACCGCGGGCGTGGTGGTGGGAAAATAGGCGCTGGTGGCCAGCGGTGCGGTCTCGGTCGAGCCCCACGCCGAGGCGAAGAACACGGTCCGTTCGTGGGCGGCGGCCAGCGCCTCCAGCCGTGCTCTGGTGGCGGGCGGCAGCGCGGCCGCGGCGTAGAACAGCACGTCGAGCCGCGAGAAGAAGTTGCGGGCGAGCGCCTCGTTGCTCTCCATGGCCGTGGCCAGCAGATCGTAGCCGCGCGGGACGTTGAAGTAGACGGTGGGGGCGATCTGCTCGAGGTTGCGGATCGTGGTGTCGAGCCGACCGGGGGCCGGGCGTCCGCCGTCGATGTACATCGTGCCGCCGTTGCGCAGGATCATGCCCACGTTGTGGTTGCTGCCGAACGTGTGGCTCCACGGCAGCCAGTCGACGGTCACGGGCGGGGTGTCCTTCAAGAACGGCCACAGCCGCACGATGGCCTCCTGGTTGGAGCACAGCATGCGCTGGGTGTTGACCACGCCCTTGGGGGTGCCGGTCGAGCCCGAGGTGAACAAGATCTTGGCCACCGTCTTGGGCTGCACCTGCGACCACGCACGATCGAGATCGAGGGTCGGGCGCGTGCGAAGGAGGCTGTCGTAGGCGACCGCCTCGCGGCTGCACTCCCCCGTCCCAATGACCTTCACGTCGGTCGGCAACGTGGCGATGGCCTCGTCGTAGCGCGGCAGGTCGTCGGCAAACACCAACGCCGGGCGCAGCGTGTCCATCACCGCACGCAGGTTGTCGAACGTGCTCGACATCAGCGAGTAGGCGGCGGAGATCGGAGCCACGGGGATCCCCGCCTGCATGGCGCCCAGCTGCATCGACACGTGGGCGATCGAGTTCTCCGACAGCAGGGCCAGCGGACGCCTGGGTCCCGCGCCCAGGGTGAGCAACGCGGAGCCGATCGCTCGGGCGGCGTCGTGGGCCTGGCGGTAGTTCTGCGTGCGCCAGCCGTCGCCATCGCCATCACGCTCGGCCATGAACACGCGGGAGGGATGCTCTCGTGCCCGTTCCTCGAGCCACACCCCGATGGCGCCCGGCGCAGGGCCAGGGGCATGCGGGGAGCGCAGATACCAATCGTCGCCGCGACGCTCGACGTTGACCGCGGGGGGAGCGAGACGGAGCGAGGACGACATCGACCGTCACCATGGCACAGGCCAACGGCTCGATGCGGACCGATGGGCCTGGAAAATCGCCCCGAGGGGGAGCGAGTTCAGGCGAGCTGAACGTCGGTGTCGAACTCGCGGGTGACCGCGCGCTCGTCGAGGTCGACCATGAACACGCGGGCCTTGCCCTGGTGTCCGTCGAACTCGGTGAGCAACCAGATCTCCACGGCCCAGGTGCGGGTGTTGGCCAGGCACGGTGGCGCCCAGCCGATCACCACGGGGCCGCCCAGGCCGTCGCCCGAGCGAGCCTCGGCCGCCTTGACGTAGCTGGGCGTGCTCTTGACCGTCTCGACGGCGAGGTCGGCCACGGCGGGGCGCACCTGCTTGCGCCAGTTGCTCATGAACCGGAAGTCCTCGATCTCCAGCGAGCCGGGCCGCAGCAGGGCCACGTAGCTCTCGCTGCCGTCGACGTCGCCATAGTCGGGCACGTCGAACTCCGGGTAGAGGTTGACCTCGTCGATTTCCTCGTCGCGATCGGTCAGGACCGCGTCGACCTGCTCGAGGTCTTCGGCCCCGTAGCACGCCAGGATCCGGAGCAGCGCGTACTGGCTGGGAATTTGATGGTCCCAGTCGAGCACGGCTCGCACGCCGTGAAACTGATTGGTGCCGAACGCAACCAGGTCGGGAAGCGCGTCGGCGATCTTGTCGAGGTCTGCGGGGGAGGGCGAGTTGCCCTGGTCGCGGATGCGAACGTGAACCTTGAGCTCACGGCGCAATGCTTCGCGCACGCGCGCGGCGTCTTGCTCACGCTGGCTGCTCACGGGGTTGCCACCGCCTTCGGCGATTGGTTGGCGGCGTCGTCACCCACGGCCGCGCGCAGAGCATCGATGAGCTGCGCCACCGAAGCCGGTTGCCGCTTGAGGCTCGCGGGGTGAACGATGAGCCGGCTGGTGACGTGCATGAGGGTCTCGACTTCTACCAGGCGATTTTGCCGGAGGGTCTCCCCACTCTCCACCAGGTCGACGATTTGGTCGGCGAGTCCGGTGATTGCCCCCAGCTCGACCGAGCCGTAAAGCGGGATGATCTCGGGTGAAATCCCCCTCGAGCGGTAGTGTCTGCGCGTCAGGTTGGGATATTTGGTCGCGACCCGCAAGGCCATTCCGCGGCGAAGACGCGCGGGCCGATCTCGAGCCTCGGCCACGGCCAGGCGACACGCCCCCAGCCCCAGGTCCACGGGCTCATACAGGTCCCACGATTGCTCCCGGAGCGTGTCGGACCCCACGACGCCTACGTCGGCTACGCCGTGCTCCACATAGGTGGGGACGTCACTGGGCTTGACCAGTAGCACCCGGCCGCCCCCGGGACGGTCGAACATGAGCCGACGGTCCTTGGTCTGTCCGACCTCACCCAAATCCACGCCGGCCGAACGGAGCAGGGCCGTCGCCGGACCCAAGATGCGCCCCTTGGGCAGCGCGAAGGTCAGCTGTCCCCCCGACACGCCCTTCCTTTTACTCGGGTTCAGCCGGGGGCGCCATGAAAGCGCTCGATCCGTGCCCCGAGGGGCCGCAGGCGCTTCTCGATCGACTCGTAGCCGCGGTCGAGATGGTAGACGCGGCGGATCTCGGTCGGTCCTTCGGCCACCAACCCCGCCAGCACCAGCGACGCCGAGGCGCGCAGATCGGTCGCCATCACGGTGGTCCCCGACAGCGGGGTGGGTCCCCGGACCGCAGCGGTGTTGCCGTTGACATGGACGTCGGCGCCCATGCGCTGGAGCTCGGGCACGTGCATGAACCGGTTTTCGAAGATCGTCTCCGTGATGATGCTCTGCCCGTGGGACTGGGTGGCGAGCACCATCAGCTGCGCCTGCATGTCGGTGGGGAAGCCAGGGTACGGCCGGGTGGTCGCGTCGACCGAGCCCAGAGTCGGCGGGGCCTGAACCCGCAGCCCGTGCGGCATCACGGTGCAGACCACCGAGGCCTCTTGGAGCTTGGCGATGACCGCATGCATGTCGTCGACGGGGGCATCGCGCAGCAGCACATCGCCCCCGGTGACCGCGGCCGCAATGGCGATGGTGCCGGCCTCGATGCGATCGGGCACCACCGCATGATCGATGCCCCGCAGAGACTCGACGCCCTCGACCTCGATCACGGGGGTTCCCGCGCCGCTGATCTTGGCTCCCATCTTGTTGAGGAACCGCGCGAGCTCTTGCACCTCGGGCTCACGGGCGACGTTCTCCAGCCGCGAGGTGCCCTTGGCCAGGGTCGCGGCCATCATCACGTTTTGCGTGCCGCCGACGGTGGGCATGTCGAACATCACCGCGCTGCCCCGCAGCTTCTTGGCCCGCAGCTCCACGTACCCGTGACGCAGCTCGATCTCGGCTCCTAGTGCGGCCAGCCCCTTGAGGTGTTGGTCGATGGGGCGTGCCCCGATCGCACAACCGCCGGGCAGCGACACGCGAGCGCGTCCGTAGCGAGCCAGCAGCGGTCCCATCACGGTGACCGAGGCGCGCATGGTCTTGACCAGCTCGTAGGGTGCCTCCAGGGCTCCGCTGGCGACTCCGGCGGGATCGATGGACAGGGTCCGATCGCCGCCGACCTGACAGCCCAAGCGCTCGAGCAACCGGCCCATCGTGCGGACGTCCGACAACCGCGGCACGTGGCGCAGGGTGGTCTTGCCCTCGCCGAGCAGTGCGGCGCACTGAATCAGCAAGGCGGCGTTCTTGGCCCCGTTGATCTGGATCTCTCCTTCGAGGGGCACGCCGCCGTGGATGACGATTTTATCCATGTCATGAACCTCGACGCCCCGAGCAGGGCGGTCATTCCGGCTTGTTGGAGCCCGCGGCTGAAGCCCGAGGATTCCGCTTGCTGCTGCGCCGCAGCGAGTCGGAGTTGGCCAGGCGATCTTGCAGCCGCGCGTCTTCTTCCACTACGGCAGGGGGTCGGGCCCAACCCGCCGCGGCCAGGCTCCCTGGGCAGCCGTCGGTCGACTCGAGGGTCCACGTTCGGACCACCGAGCCCACGGCATTGCCAGCCAGCGGCTGTCCATAGCGGTGGTCGACGACGGTTCGCGACCACACGGGCCGACCGTGATCGATCGAAACGAGCGTGTGCCGCTCGGTGTTGATGCCTTCGTCGGGGCCGTGGCCATCGCTCCACTTGCTGTGCAGCCAGGCGTACTGCTCTCCGTCGTGTTCGAACAGCCCGCCGAAGCGCTCACGCCACGGGGCCGTGACGCAAGCCAACGCGTGGTCGGGCTTGCCGTCCTCGGTGTCGATGCACGCCGAACGGTTGCACTTGCCTCCGACCCGCATTCCGTTCCACGACTCACCGACCCCGGTGAGCCGCCCGGTGAGCTCGGGCCAGCCCAGGGCCAGCGCGTCTTCCATCGGGTCCCACGTGTTGGGCATGCATGCGGGGGTGGGGGCCGCGGGGCCGACCATGTGCCGGGCGAACACGGCATCACGGCTCGCGCCCACTCGCTCCGCTCGAAAGCCCTGGTAGAACAGATGCGCGGGTATGGTCCCTCCGGCCACGATGGGCCCGGGTTGGACCTCGTGGTCGGGCTCCAGCCTCGGGTGTCGCCCGATGGCCAGGCCGCCCTCGTTGTCCTGTTCGAAGCGAAGGCCCGGCTCGTAGCTCGAGCGCAAGCGGTAGGTGTGGACGCAATCCTGCGGCGGCGCCTGCCACCCCAACACGGCCACTGCGTCCTCGGCCGGCTCGATCTCGACGCCATAGTCGGCCAGCGCTCGCGCGACCTCGGCCCGCTCCAGACCGTTGACGAAGCTCGGTCCTCCGCACGCGGTCACCAACGCGGCGAGTACCCCCGCCAGGACGATCTGCCGCAGCACGGCGCCCACGATGCCCCAGCCGCGCGGGCCCGGCAAATCGCTGAAAAGTTGCCCGTGACCCCCCGCCCGTGTCCAGGTGGCGGCATGTTCTCGCGGTCTGAGCAACAAAAGCAGCCTTTCGTCGGCGCCGCCGTGGCCGGCCCCATGCTCGTCGCGCTGGCGATCGCGGGCACCGCCACCCCTGCCGTCGGTGCCAATAGTCTCGCCACCCCGATCACCGCGGAGCTTCGTCAAGAGTTGTGGCCGGTCAAGGTCGCGGTGGAGATCGTCGCCGTCGACGACGACGACGGCAACGCGGGTCCGGCCGAGCCCATGCCCCGCCGTGAAGTCGTTGTGCCCGACGGCAACCACCTTGCATTTTCGACGGCGGTGTGGACCTCGCGCGGTCGGCGAGACTTCGCCGTCGACGTGGTGGCTCACCATCATCCCCGCGGCGACATGGAGATCGAGTGGGATCTCCGGGTAGAGGATGCCCCGTATCAAACCGTCAGTGTCGGCGAGTATGTGTTGCATCGCCTACGTTTCGGGCCGCGACCGGGCGTCGGGCCCGAGCAGGTTCGTATCTCCCGTGCCGACATCGTCACCACCCACGGCGAGCCCCACGTCGAGGCCGTAGAGATCGATGGCGCAAAGTACGAGGTCCGGATCTTTGCCCTCAGTGCGCGCGGTTGACACGCCGGCACCCCGTGTTATCCCTGGGCCGGCGGATGACGAGCGGCCCTGTGCGGCACCCTGTCGCTCGCCTTCGATCGCCCTCCGGAGACCACCGATGCGCCCATTGCTCGTACGCTTCGCCCCGATCGCCCTTCTCGCCCTGCCGTTGATGGCACCGGGCTGCAAGAAGCCCCAGTATCCAGAGTGCAAGAAGGACAAGCACTGCAAGATCGATCTGGGTGAAAAGTGCGTGGACGGCCAGTGCCAAAACTGCACGACCGATCCCGACTGCGCAGGCAAGGGGCCAGGCGGAACCGACTGGGTCTGTCATCAGTTCCGCTGCACCGACCCCGCGACGATCACCGAGGGTGACGGCGTAGCCGGAGGCCTCAACGCCCCCTGCACCCAGACGATCGACTGCTCCGGCGGCCTGGTCTGCACCGCTGGGGTCTGCTCGCAGTGCACCGACGACATCGAGTGCGAGGGCGGCACGTGTGACCTCGGCACCGGCACCTGCATGGTGGCCGGCGGCGGCCAGTGCACCACCGACGATCAATGCGCGATGGACGAGATCTGCGACGCGGGGACCTGTGTGTTCTCGGGCATCACGCCCAGCGGTGACAACCCCTGTGGTCTCGACGCGATCTACTTCGGCTTCAACAGCCCGAAGATCGCCGACGAGTCGGCCCAGCAGCTGCGCGACGTTGCCGAGTGCCTCAAGACCCACGGTGGCCTGGTCTATCTCGAGGCTCACGCCGACCCGCGTGGCACCGAGGAGTACAACATCATGCTCACCGACAAGCGCGGTCACGGTGTGAAGAAGTTCCTCGAAGACCTCGGCGTGCTCGGTGAGAACATGCAGGTGATCTCCAAGGGCTCGCTCGAGGCCAACGGCACCGAAGAGGGCAGCTGGAAGCAAGACCGTCGTGTCGAGTTCGTCTACCCGTAGGCCCTCCATGCGCCGCGACCACCACACGATCGGGCACATGATGGGAAACACCACGGTACGCAGCCTTGGCATGCATCGCTGGGCCGCGTTGGTGCTCGTTGCCGTCACGGGCTCGGGTTGCATCGCGCTCAAGGCCGACCAGGACGAGATCGCCAAAGAGGTCGACAAGCTCCGCAAGGAAGTGTTGGCCAGCGGTGAACTCTCCGAGCGCAACCAGGAGCTGGCCGACGAGGTCGACGCCAAGCTCGAAGAAGTCGAAGACCTGCTGCGCCGCAACCAGGCCGACCTCGGGCTGCGGGTGGAGAACCTCGAGCTCGAGGTGCAGCAGCTGCGTGGCGCGGCGGAGAACGCCGACTACATGGCGACCGCGGTTCGGCACGAGCAGGTGGAGCTGCGCGCCGATCTCGACCAGCGACTGACCTCGCTCGAAGAGAAGCTCAACGAGGCGACCAACATCCCCGAGAGCAAGACCGAGCTTCTGGCCGAGGCCGAGAAGCTGATGAACAAGCGCAACTACAAGCAGGCGCGTCGGCTGTATCGGACCTACGAGTCCCGGTACCCCTCCGACTCCAAGATCGCCGATGTGCGCTTCAAGATCGGTCTGTCGTACTTCAGCGAGCGCGACTACAAGAGTGCCCTGGGCGAGTTCTACCGGATCGTGCAGGACTCGCGCAGCTCCGAGGTCGTCCCCGACGCCCTCTATTACTCCGGGCTGGCGTTCGCCAAGCTGGGCCAGTGTCAAAACGCGATCGCCTACTTCGAGGCGCTGCGCGAGAAGAAGACCAAGGCGCCCCAGCACTACAAGGACAAGGCCGCCGAGCAGATCGCCATCCTCAAGAAGGACAAGGGCGAGCTTTGCATCGACGGCGGCGGCACGGCGGGCGACGCCAAGCTGCCGGCCAAGAAGAAGTAGCCGCGTCGGCGGTGCGCGGAAGCGACAACGGGCCGAGATCGTGGAGGTCTCGACCCGTTGTTGACGTAGACGCTGGTGCTGGTGACAGCCCGTGCCCATCTACGTCGTGGCCGCTGACCGTGCCGGGGCACAGCCGCATGTCGCTTCGACCGCGTTGTGGATTTCAAGGCTGCCTCACGAGGGCTCCTCGACCGCGTGGCCCGTTGTCCGGTACACCAAGTCCTTGCCGCGCACGCCGACGATGGTGGGACCACCCGGTACGCGGAAGACCAGCCATCGCTCGCCCGCATCACGCTCGACCGCATCGACGGCGGGTTGACCACAAGCGAACACCACCGCCCGCCCCTGGTCGATGATCGCGGTGACCAGCGCGTCCATTCGAAAGTCGTGCTCCACGCGGTGGCCGAGGCATCGGGTACCCGCACAGGGGCGCACCTTCGATGAGACCTCGATGCCGCGCCGCGCCCCGATCGTGCGCTGCAGCTGAGCGCGCTTGATACGACCATACTCCGCGTCGCGGTCCGAGCCACCGCCGTGGTCGAGACCGTCGAGATGGGCTCGGACGTCGCTCCACGCCATCACCACGGCCACGTTGTGACTCCGCCAGGTGACATGCGGCTCACTGGGGTCGGGCGGGGTCAGAGGGTGCAGCGGCGCTCGGGAGTGCGGCTCGGCCAGCGGACAGCCGTGCCCCTGAGCCCCGTCGCTACGCCAGCACAGCAGCTCGGCGAGCTCGTCGCCACGAGGCGGTGGCGGAGGGCGGATGTGATCGGCCACCACCTCGCCCACCGTCAACGGCAGCACGACGGGCAGCACGACATCTCCCTGTCGGAGCTGGAACCGAAACCTCCGCACGAGGGCGCGCTCGCGCAGATCGTAGACGAACAACTCCGACGTGCCCCCGCCCTCGCGCAGCCCGCCGAGCACCACCAGCTCGTAGGTGGGGTCGACGGCGGCCAGCTGCGTCGCAACGATGTCGACGCAGGAGGTGGGCCCGAGGCTGCAAAGCTCGATGCCATCCATCATGACGTCGTGGACGATGAGACCGTGCTGCGTCAGTGCGTCGGCGATCGCCGAGCGCCACGGTTGCTGCTCCCCGTCCCCGCGTAGCCGCAGCAGCGCGACATGTCCTTGCTTCGCTACGTGCCTGACCGAGACGTCGACGGCAGTGACCGCGGATGGCGAAGAAGCCCTCGCCCGGTGGCACACGTGACGAGGAAGTTCCATGACTCCCATCCCCGCGGGAACGTCAGTCGCATGGGCACAGCCAAGACCAACGAGCATCGAGGACAGGAACCACCGCCGCATCGACTCCCAAACGGCACCCTTGATGAATGCCTTACAGGTGCAACGCCATTGCGACGAATCCCTCCAGACCAGCCTAGAGCCAGTCCCAAGTCCCATCGAGCCCACCCGGGCGACGCCATCCGACAGCCCACCCCCCACCCTCCATCCCGGCCCGTACCACCCCTCACCGCGGACCCGGGCAGGGCCCCCACGCAAACCAGTGCGCGGCCCCGCGTCGCTCGACCCAAACCGGACGCAGCCCCCCGTGTACCGACCCCCAATCGCGGACTCGGATAGGCGCCCCACGTAGATCAGTCGAGGTCTCCCGCACCGTTCGGCCCCAAACTGAGTGGAGCTCCGCCCCGAACGAATCGACCCTCATCGCGGACTCGGGTAGGCGCCCCACGTAGATCAGTCGTGGCTTCCCGCACCGTTCGGCCCCAAACTGAGTGGGCGCCGGCCCGAGCGAATCGACCCTCATCGCGGACTCGGGCAGGGGCCGCCACGGGCAAGTGGGGGGGAGCCGGGTGGCGCGCAAGTCGGCGCCGCCACCCGTCTCCAAGCCACGGACCTCCTACCGACGAGCACCACACGGAGGGGCCCCCACGTAAAGCAGTAGGCGGCCCCTCGCACCGTTCGAACCCACACCGGATGCCGTCCACCCTGCCACCCAATACGTCGCAGACCCCTCAGCCAGCCAAAGCCAGCAAGCACCTACCGGAAGAACGCGCGGCTGCTCGCAAAGCCGACCACACCGCGAGCGCGGGGCCGAGCGATGTCGACCGGCAGCAGCTCCTCGGCTCCACCGGGACGGACCTTCTCGATCTTGAACTGCACGCCGGGAGCCTCGATGGTGCGCAGATACTCGAGGGAGTACTTGCGCGCCTCGTCCTCGTCGGTCGCCAGGACGGTGAGGCCACGGGTGTAGCCCTGAACGTCTTGCGGCCAGTACTCGGGGACCTCGCCCGCCTCGACGCGTGCCGTGACGGTGAAGGCCGAGACCTGCGGCGCCTCGCCGTGATCGACCTCGTTGAGGGTGTCGAGCATGTGCGCGGTGATCCAGTCGCGCTGTCCGGCACGCCGGGCTACTTCGCGGGCCTCGCCGCGGAGCCCTCGCTGCCACAGTGCCTCGAACACCTCTTCGAACACCAAGCTGGCGTAGCTGGGGCTGAGGTTGTCGAACGCGTCGGCGTCCGTCAGCAAGTCGAGCGCGCCGTAGAGCATGCTGAGCGCCTCGTCGAGGTTGGCCTCGGGTGCGCCAGGGACCACGGTGGTCGTCAGCCCCACGGGGGCCGGCTTGGCCTTGGTGCTCTTCTTGGACTTGGCCTTGGTGCTCTTCTTGGCCTTGGTCTTGGCGGTCTTCTTGGCCTTGGCGGGGGCCTTGCCCTTGGCCGGGGCCTTGCTCGCCTCGCTGGTCTCGGCCGGCTCGGCCGGAGTCACCAACGGCAAGACCTTGAGAGCCAGGCTCTCTTGCGCCCCGCGGGCCAGGTACCACGAGCCGAGTACGGCCAGCGTGAGGGGGCTGTCGGGGTCGGCCCGCAGCGCCTTCTCCATCGCGCCCATCGCCTCTTCGGGCTGGCCCATGCGGTAGAGCGTAATCGCGAGGTTGTACCAAGCGCCCGCATGCTCGGTCTCGAGCGTCAGCGACAGCTCGAACCGCTCCACCGCGAGATCGAACTCGTCGAGATCCGACAGGCAGATCCCGTGCTCGACCAAGATGTCGACGTTGATCGGATCTTCGTCGAGATAGGACTCGTAGACGCCCGCCGCTTCTTCGAGCCGACCGTTGCGTCGCAGCAATGCACCCAGTGCCGCCGCGGCTTCGTACATCGTGCCGGGCTCGTCGTCGGATGCCAGCGCGTTGCGGTAGCAAGTCTCGGCGTCTTCTTCTTCGCCGAGGCGCTCGAGCACGGCGCCGAGGTTGTAGTGGGCCAACGCCCCGACGCCATCGCCGAGGATCGCCTCGCGAAATGCATCGCGGGCTGCGGGCAGCTCACCCCGAAGGTCGTGCACATTGCCCAGAGCAATGAGGATGTCGGGCTCGTCGGGGAACTCGTCGGCGGCACGGCGTGCCAGCGTGATCGCGTGGTCGAGCTCGCCCATGTCGCACAGGGCTCGCGTCCACATGCAGTACAGCGGGATCAGATCCTCGGTGGGAAGCTCCGGCTCCCACGAGCTGCGAAGCATGCGGACGGCAGAGCTCGCCGCTCCCTCGTCGAGGAGCGTGGCGACGGCATCGAGCTGGGCGCGAATCGTCATCGTGGGGAAAACGGAGAACGCAGCAAACTGTCGGGGGGTGACCCAGTGGATTTGTGGCACGGCGGCGACGCGCTGGCAATTCCTGATTTGCTCCCCAGGACGGCGCTGAACACCCTCCAGGAACGAGAAACGACGGCCGTGGGGCATGTCGCGATGCCGCGCAGTCTCGACCGGGAACGATGGCTCCAGTGCCGACCCGCGCAACTGCACGGCGGGTCGATGTGACGGACGCGTCCGTCATTCCCAGCTGGGTCCCGCGCGGTCGACAGCCGGACCTTTGGGCCCTCCGTCGTCTCCCCGTGGGGCCATGATAGCGCTTCGAAGCGCCACCGGGGGCACTCGTTCGAACAAACCGTGAGGAATGTGGCGAGGCGGAGCCCCCGCCCGGGTTTGCCTCGACGAAGCGGACGCGTGACGATGAACGCGGGATGGATGAGGGGGACTGCGCGATGAGCCATGGCTCGATTGCATGGCAACGATGGCTGTTCGCGATGGCGCTGGTCGCTACCAGCGGTGCGTGCGGCGACGATGGATCGCCAACTCCTGGCGTTGCAACGGCAGCAAGCGACGATAGCGACAGCGGCTCTCCTTCGAGTGGTGTGACGCCGCCAGGCGACAGCACGGCCGCTTCCGGGACGACGATGGCTTCCGAGGACTCTGGCGGCTCGGGAACGACCGGCGGTGGCCCGGCATACCCCGACCCCGGCGACAACCCTCCGAACACCGGTCCTGGCGGTCCTGCGGTGGCATTCCAGCCGGCCGATCTGTTTTCGGGGTGTGCCTTCTTGGATGGGGGTGCCACCGACATCGACCACCACAACCTGGTGGTGATGTTCGACGGCTATCTGCTCCTGCCGTGGTCGCCCGAGTGGGGTGGAGGTGGGATCTCGTTCTACGACGTCAGTGACCCGTGCCAGCCCCAGGTGCTCAGCCACACGGGGGCCGCACAGATGCGCGAGACTCATGCGCTGGGCTTTGGGCAGGTCGATGACCGTTGGTACGCCGTGACCGCCTCCAAGGAGGCGGGACTGGCGATCGATGGGGGGATCTTGCTGTGGGACGTGACCAACGTCGCGGCGCCACAAGTCGTGGGGACCCTGTTCTTGCCCGGCCACCTCTATCCCGACGCCTACGCGCGGGTGGTGTTGAGCGCGGTGTTTGCGGCGCCATACATCTATGTGGGTGGTGCCGACAACGGAATCTATGTGGTCGATGCGTCCGATCCCACCAACCCGCAGCTGGTGGAGCAGTACGGAATCGAGCCAACCCTGCGCGTGGGACAGGTCAACGTCATCGGCAATCTGTTGGTTGCGACCGCGGCCGAAGGCCCCCGGACGACGCTGCTCGATGTCAGCGTCCCCGACTTTCCCCAGCCGATTGCCGGCGGTGATTTCGACATCACCGACGACGCGGGGGCGATCGTCGACGCGTACTTCAGCAACGTCGGTGGTGGCTACGTCTACTACGCGGTGACGAGCGGGGCGGGGGGTCTGGCCGTCTACGACATCCACGATCCCCAGGCTCCGGTGCAGGCGGGCTTCTATGGAAGCGGTGGCAACGGCGGCTACGTGTTCGCCAAAGACCAGCTCGCGTTCGTGGGCGAGTCCAACTTCGCGGGCATCTACGATCTGTCCGACCTCGGGGCGATCACCCAGGTGACCACGCTGCAGCTCGAAGGAGATCTCGACACGGTCACCCCCATCGGGAACGTCGCGATGCTGTCGGTCGACGCCGATGCGATCCCCGGGCAGGGCACCGCCGTCGTGCCCTACGCGGCCGAGGTCGACACCGTGGCGCCGCGCGTGACCTGGACATCACCGGCCGACGGTGACGCGGGGCTGCCCGTGTCTGCGCGCGTGGGCATGACGTTCTCCGAGATGGTCGACGTCAAGACGGTGTGGTTCGGCTCGGTGCGGCTTCACTCCACCGATGAATCGGGCGGCATCGTGCCGGTCTCGGGGCACCTGAGCGTGCAGGAGAACGTGGTGAATTTCTCCCCGGTCACGCCGCTGTCTCCCGCGACCACCTATACCCTCGAGGTTCCGGCCGGCGGCGTCGCCGACTACAACGGCAACCGCATCGAGGAGCCGCTGTCGCTGGCCTTCACCACGATCGGGGGGTGAGCTGATGACATCGTGGCGCGCCAGGAGATCGCGACTGCCCCGGCTGGGAATTGCCGGCGTGCTCGCGCTCGGCTGCGGTGACGATGCCCTTCCCCGTGACGCCGCCAGCACGGGCAACGCCACCGCGGCGTCGGGCGGCAGCACGGCAGGCGATCCCGACACCACGGCGGGGACCGCTGCCGACACCACCGAGGGCCTGACGGCAGGCGACGGCACCACCGCGGCCGAGCCCTTGCTACCCGAGCCCGGCGCCTCGTTCTACGCGTTCATCGGCGAGCGCGTCACGCTGGATGGCTCGGCGTCGACGGGAGCCGTGCAGTACGTGTGGAACTTCGACGACGGCTCGCCCAGCACCCCGCCGAGCTCCGATCCCACCGCGAGCACCAGCTATCGGACGCCCGGGCGCTATCACCCCGTGCTGACCGTGATCGGAGCTGGCGGTCAACGGCTGTCGGCCTCGCTCACCGTCACCGTCACCGAGGTCCCCAGCCACGTGCCGCGCCACGACACCACCGTGGTGCGTCTGGCCGATGACGTGCGCGTCGCGGTGGTCAGCCCCGACTCCGACGAGCTGATGGTCGTGGTGCCCACGGGCGATCGCCCCGAAGGCTTCGCGGTACAAGGGCGCGTCGCGACCTGCGATCACCCGCGAACGGTGGCCGCGCTCACCGACGGCCGGGTCGGGGTGGCCTGCCAAGACGATGATGCGGTGGTGGTGATCGACATCGACGCGGGCACCAGCACGACGGTCGATCTTCCCCACGGGTCCCGACCCTACGGGGTCATCGCCGATGGCGAGCAGCTGTGGGTGACCCTGCAAGCGCGCGGCGAGGTGGTTCACATCGATGCGGGCCTCGGGGCGCCCGCAGTGGTGGCCACATGGCCCGTGGTCGACGATGCTCGCGGCGTTGCGGTGCTGCCCGATGGTCGCCTGGCCATCAGTCGCTGGCGGTCGCCCGACGAGGCCGCCCAGCTCGCGGTCCTCGACCGGGGCAGCGGCGCGGTGGAGATGGTGACGCTCCAGTTCGACGACACGGTGGCGGCCGACACCGCGTCAGGCGGGATCCCCAGCTACCTCGACCAGGTCCTCGTCTCCCCCATCGGCGACCTGGTGGCCGTGCCCGCGCTGCAGGCCAACTACACGCGCGGCGAGTACCTCGACGGCAACCTGCTGTCGTTCGAGACGACGGTGCGCGGCATCGTCTCGCTGCTGGAGTGGCCCGGGCCCGCGGGCGAGCCGATGGCGGAGAACTTCGACCGTCGCCACCAGTTCGACAACCGTGGCTTCATGTCGGCGGGAGCGTTCTCCAGCCGTGGCGACTACCTGTTCGTTGCGGCGCGGGGCAGCCGGG
Source organism: Deltaproteobacteria bacterium (assembly GCA_022601155.1). GTDB lineage: Bacteria > Myxococcota_A > Polyangia > Nannocystales > Nannocystaceae > Paraliomyxa. Next base: position 14,641 of record JAHZJA010000956.1, read on the forward strand.
CGGTGGAGCGCATCGATACCTTCAATGATGCCCAGGCCGGAGCATTGCTCGACGTGGGCTATGCCCCGGCCGGAGTCGTGCTGTCGGCCGATGACAGGTTTCTGTTCGTCGATGCCTTCGCCTCGCGCACGCTGGCGGTGTACGACGTCTCCGATTTCAGCGTGCTTCCGGCTCCAGTGGCGCAGCTGCCCATCCCCACCGCCGAGCCACTGACCGCCGCCGAGATGCGGGGCCAGCAGCTGTTCGGCGATTCGTTCGACCCTCGGCTGGCCCGCGACGGCTACATCGCGTGCGCCCACTGTCATCTCGACGGCGAAGCCGACCACCGCACGTGGGACTTCACCGACCGCGGCGAAGGCCTGCGCAACACGATCACGTTGCTCGGTCGCGGTGGCATGGGCCACGGCCCCGTGCACTGGTCGGCCAACTTCGACGAGATCCAGGATTTCGAAAACGACATCCGGATCGCGTTCGAAGGGCACGGCCTGCTCGACGACGCCGACTGGAACGCGGGGACCACTGCACAGACGCTCGGCGATCCCAAGGCTGGGCTGTCCCCCGACCTCGACGACCTCGCGGCGTATGTCTCTTCGCTGGTGAGTATTCCGCGCAGCCCTGCGCGTCAGCCGGACGGCGGCCTCACGGCGCAGGCGCAGGCCGGGCAGGCCCTGTTCGAATCGCCAATCCTCGGCTGCGTCGACTGTCACGCAGGCATCAACGCGACCGATTCGGCCTTCATGGCGCCAGGGGTTCCCATCCTTCATGACGTCGGGACGTTGACCGAGGCCTCGGGCCAGCGGCTCGGACTCCCGCTGACGGGTCTGGATACGCCGACGCTTCGAGGGATTTGGAACACAGCACCCTATTTGCACGACGGATCGGCACCTACGCTCGCCGCCGTGTTCACCACGGAAAACCCCTCCAACCTCCACGGAACGACGAGCATGCTCACGAATGTGCAGCTCGATCAGCTCGTCGCCTACCTCCGAAGCCTGGAGTGATCGGGATCAGCGCCGCCCGAAGGCTCGGACCCTGTGGCTAGGTCAAGTTGCCACGATCATTGAACTCGGTTGCACGAAGGCGCCAATGTGGTCAAACTACGTTCATGATCCGCGTAGTGCGACAGGGGGCACGATGGGGCGCGGTCCTCATGGCTTTGGGGTTGATTTTGGGTCCCGTGAACGCCGTCGAGGCGGCTGACGGAGACGACAAGTCCCAGACCGAGGCGGACCACGAAGTCGCTCAGATCAAGATCGAGATCAAGCTCGAATCGGGTCGAGTGGTCAAACCCGACGACAACTTCGTCGTGGACTGGGGGGTCTCCAACAGCTTGGAGATCCAGGCCGATGGTTCGAGCCACCAGTTTTCGTTGATGGTCGAGCGCAAGGGCGACAAGGGTAAGGCCGTCGACATCACCGTCGGCTACGACCGCGATGGCGAGGCCGTCGTGGCGCCCTACAAATTCGAAGGCAAGACCAAGAAGCGAGAGGTGTTGCGCATCGAGGGTGGCATGGCCATCGCGCTCACCATCACGCCGCAGAAGGTCAAGGGCGAGGCTCCCGAGGAAGAGGAGGTCGAGCCCGAGCCCGAGAAGCGACCGCCCGGCAAGAAGATCGAGATCTCAGAGGAAGAGAACGATCCGCTGGGTGGCCTCGAGTAGGCTCCTGCCTTCGCGTGAGTTCCGACGCCGCGTGTCCCTGGGACCGCGGCGTCGTTCGTTTCGAACGGGGTCGGCCACGGCGCTCGCGGTCGCCCGCACTGCACCCCATGCCAGGCCCACGGTGAGCAACTCGGGCACCGCGTGGAGCGACAGCTGCACCCGGAAAAACGGCTCGCGCGCCAGCAAGCGGACCAATGCGCGTTGGCCGAGGGCCCAACCGAGCTTGGCGTGCGTCACCCGATCGCCGTGCCAATACACGTCGCCCTGATCGCCGTTGCCAAACGTTAAGTGGGCGCGCAGCGGCACCCCACCGCGTTGCGCGATTGCGGCGACCTCGTCGAGTGTGCGCGGTGACGGTCTGCGGGCCCAGCGAGTGCGATCAATGGCGGCGCTCATGGTCGCTCGTCAGCGTGGCAGCCTGATGTCACGGCGCGATGGCGGCAGGGCAAGGCGACCGGGACGAATGCGTCACATCTGCGCGCATCGTGGCCCAGTCGGACGAACCCACACCCCGGCCGTCGCAGCCCCACCCATGAAACCACCTGTGATCATGCTCCGTGGCTGGTCCAGAACACGCGGCCGAGGGCACGCTATCGTGCATGCATGGACTTGCTTGATGGAAAGACGATGATGGCGTGCGGCGGAGGCCTGGCCATGGTGCTGGCGCTCGGCTGCGGCGACGACTCCACCAACGGCGATGCGGGGGGCACCGGGCCGGGCACGACGACGTCCGAATCGACCGGGCCGGGCACGACGTCGGGCGAGACGATGGTGGGGACCTCGGGGTCGGAGACCGCCGCGGACACCACGGCCGACGGCACCGACAGCGGCGACTCGACCGGCGTTGGAACGACGGCGGGCACGACCGAGGGCGACAGCACCAGCGACGCGAGCACGGGCGGCACCACGATGGGGTTGGGCACGACCGGCGGCACCGACAGCGAGGGCACCGACACCGGGGTGGGGCTTGGAGGTTGCTACGATCCAGGCGACTACCCGTACGCCGGGACGCTGTGCGGACCCGCGGCCAACCCGTGTGTCGTGATCGCCGACGAAGCGGTCGATCCCACCGGACACTTTCGCAATGGAGCACCCGCCATCGTGCTCGACGACGATTGCGAGCCGCAGGTGCTGTACTCGGTGGCCGAGGGTGGCTTCATCGGTCACTTCGCCCGCCGCACCGCCGCGGACACCTGGGACGATGCCCAGACTCCGTTTCCCGTCGCACGGGGTGGCCTCGGGTTCGCGGCCGCGACCGGCGAGACCCTCGCGATGCCGTACGACGGAGCGTTCGGGGTGGAGATCTGGCGCTGGGACGGGATGTGGACGCTGGAGGACAGCCTCGCCGGCCAGCAGCTGTTGCGCAGCCGCTCGGTCACCCACGACGGCAACGGCACGCTGCACGTGGGCTTGGTGACCAATGGGTCCGACCTGCTGCACGGGCAGTGGGATGGCGCATGGGCGACGACCAACCTCGACATGCAGGTCAACAGCGCCGCCACTGCCCTGGGCCCGGGCGGAGAAGCCAACCTCGGCTACTGGACCTCGACCAACGGCACGTGGGAGATGCGATGGGCGGTCCCCAACCAACCGACGGAGCTGGTCAGCGCGCTCGGTTCGAACCTGCTGTCGGTCATCGACCACGGGATCGCGGTGGTGCCCGATGGTGGGGCAGGCACGCCCCACGTGGTCTTCGCCACCCAGTCGGTGGCCGGGGGGCTGCACGAGGTCGTCTATGCCCGCCGGGTCGGTGCCAACAATTGGACGGTGGTCCCGGTGGCCAGCGAGAGCCAAGCCACCAACACGCAGTGCGGACCTCCGCCCAACGTGGCCGGCCAGCAGTGCAACTACGACTTCATCCGCATGCGCCCGCTGGACATCGTGGCCAGCGATGGTGGTGATGTCCGGATCTTCTACGCGCAGGATCACTTCATGGGCACGCTCCAGTCGGTGTGCATGCCCGGCCCCGGAGGAGGGTTCTGCGACTGGCAGAGTATTGCCACCTCCGACACCTCCGACTTCATGATCGCCTGGCCGACGCAGGGAGGTGGCATCGCCGACGCGGTCGTGATGAGCGATCGTCGGGTGCAGAGCATGATGTCATCGGTGGATATCGACGGCCGGATCCACATCGCGGCCTACGCGGGGTTTGGGTCGCCCGTGGTCGACTACCTCCGAATCGGCGAGTCGCCATGACCCGCTGACGGCGCACTCGAGCGGCCGCGAACTTCACGTTGCCAACACGACCATCGGCCCACCCACGACGGGTCGGCCGATGGTCGTACTCGCATCGATGGACGGAGGCGCGAACCAACGGCGTGGGATCGGCAACTGCGTCCGCGTAGGAGTGCGTATGACCAACGAGACTCGAGACACGCCCAAGACCAACAAGAAGAACAAGCTCGCCGATCTGTTCATCAACGACCTCGGCAAGGTCGTCGGTGGCGCCCCTTCGTCGACGAACTACTATCACGAAGAAACCACGACATTCGCACGTGGTGAGGAGTCCGGGCTGGGGTAGAACGGGCAGTGGGGCGTACTTGCCTCCGATTTCATCGGTCGTCCCCAGCTGACCGCCAACGCTTGCGCGTGGTCGCAATCGCCCGATGTTCGCTTGGGTCCGGGGGGTTCGAGCATGCACCTCCAACAACGGTAGACCGGCCGCGCCTCGTTTCGATCAGTGCTCGCGGCGTGGGTGAGCCCACGTCATCGTCGTGCCTGTTCTTCCTTGCGAGGGCAGGGGGAGAGTGCTTGGGTACAACCACGACCGCCGGGTCGTCCCCCGAACAATTCTTCACGGAATCGAAAACGAGCGGACAACACGGTGCAGGCGCCTCGACTTCCGTGAGCGATGTGCCTGGAACGGGTTCGCTCGATGTCTCGCCAAAGGCTGCTGCGCCCCGGAGCTGGTTTCCGGTGTGAACCCGCGGTTGCTCCGGCAGCCGCTCGGTATTTCTCGGGCGTGGGCATCGAATCGAACCTCCCCAACCACGTGATCGCTTCGGCCTGCGGGGCGATCTCGACAGACGAACAGAACAACGACCATGAGCAAGAAAAACAAGTTGAAAGAGCTCTTCATCGAGGACCTGGGCCGAGTGACCGGCGGCAAGCCGTCGTTGCCCACCACCCTCGCGATCGGCGAAGAGGATGTTGCAACCACGCTCGCCATCGGCGAGGAGGATCCGGGGACCACAATCGTGCTCGCCGAGGAGGACCTCCATACCACGCACGCCGTCGGCGAAGAAGACTGCGCTTGCTAGCGTCAACCGTGCCGAGGGCCATCTGGCCCTCGGCGCCCTTGCTTCCAGGGATCACCAACCCATGTCCACGTCTCCCATCGTCGTCGTCGGCGCTCTCGAAGATCCCCACGTTCGCGCCATCCACGATGGCTTGGTCGAGCGTGGACACGAGCCGTACGTCTTCAACGCGCAGCTGTTCCCCGAGCAGATGCGGATCGCCGCGGGCGCATCCTCGAGGTCGATCGCGATCGACGGCCGCTCGCTCGGCACGCCGGTCGCCGCCTACGTTCGCTCGCTCTACCAAAACCCCGCGGGATTCGGCGTCGACGCCGACGACGCCATGAAGGAGGACTGGCGGCGCACGATGCTCGCCTTTCGCGAGCGGTCCACGTTGTTGTCGGCATTGCTGCAGCGCTGGGAGCACAACGGCACCGCCGCCTACAACCCCTCGTCGTCCAGCGGCAACATCAACAAGCCCTATCAGCTCGCGTTGCTGGAGAGCGCAGGGCTCCCCGTGCCCGCCACGCTGTGGAGCAACGACCCCGAAGCGGTGCGGCGTTTTTGCACGGAGCACGAGGCGATCTACAAGCCCGTCGCGGGCGGGGCCGCCACCCGCAAGGTCGAGCCCCGCGACCTCACCACCGAGCGGTTGTCCAAGCTCGAGTCCGCCCCGGTCTGCTTTCAAGAGCTCCTGCCCGGCGACGATGTCCGGGTCTATGTGATCGACGGCAAGGTCGTCTGTGCGATGCGGATCGAGACCGACGCCATCGATTTTCGTCAGAACGAAAAGAAGATAGCCGCGATCGAGCTGTCGGATGAGGTTGCGCAGCAGTGTATCGAGGCCACGGCGACCCTTGGCTTGCGGTTCACGGGCATGGACATCAAGGGTGATCGCGAGGGCCGGTATCGGATCTTGGAGCTGAACCCGTCGCCGATGTTCCTGGGCTTCGAGAAGCTGGCGGGGGTCGATATCACCGGGCCCCTGTGCGATGCTCTCGTCGCGCACGCATCGGCGTAGCGCTCCGGTCCCGGAGAAGCGTGACCCCCCCCAGCGACGATTCCCCCAGCGCGACCTCGGCTCCCGTAGATCCTTCGTCGTCGGCATCGCAGGGCTCGGCCGATGCCGAGCGTCGCCAGATCTTCAGGCAGGCCGCGATGGAGGCCCATCGTCGGGGAAGCCGACCGGGGCGTCCGCTGCACATCCTGCCGACGTGGACGCGGTGGGCCGTGCGAGTGACCGTGCTGTGTGTCATCGCGGGGGTGGTGTTCGCCTCCACGGCTCGGGTGGGCGAGTACGCGCAGGGGATGGCGGTGGTGAGACGAGAGGGGCGCACCGTCGTCACATCTGCCGTCTCGGGCACGGTGCAGAGCATCGAGGTCAGACCCGGGCAGCGGGTCGAGGCTGGCCAGGTGTTGGTGCGGCTGGACGACGCCGGGCAGCGGGCCGAGCTCGATCGCGTCGACCGAGAGTACGAGCAACGGCTCATCGAGCTGCTGCGCTCGCCGGCCGACGACACCCGTCGCGAACGCCTGGCCGCGCTCGACGCTCAGCGCCAGATCGCCGAGGCACGGCTGCGCGAGCGCGCCGTCACCTCCACCCAGCCCGGTCTCGTCTCCGATGTTCGCGTTCGCCCCGGCCAACCGCTGAGTCCCGGCGACGCCGTGGTCTCCGTCGAACAAGATGCCGCGCGCACCGTGGTGGTGGGCCTGTTCCCTGGTCACTACCGACCGTTGTTGAGCGCCGCCGACACTCGGCTGTTCCTCGAGCTCCAGGGGTTCCCGGACAGTCGGCTCGAGGTCTCGGTGCGCTCGGTGGCCGACGAGGTGGTCGGTCCGGCCGAGGCCATGCGCTACCTCGGCAGCGATCGCCAGGGGGCGCTCGAGCTGAGCGGGCCCGTGGTGGTGGTGGAGACGGTCCTGCCCTCCGATACCTTCGAAGCCGACGACACCGAGTACCGCGCCTACGACGGCATGCAGGGTATCTTGGAGGCCAGGCTGCGCTCCGAGACATTGCTCGAGACCCTCGTCCCCGCGCTCAAGCACATCTAGGCCCACGC
>JAHZJA010000957.1 GCA_022601155.1 Deltaproteobacteria bacterium
CGCGAGCCCCAGCGCGCCCACTGGCGTGCCGATCTTGCAGGGCCGAGCTCATCCACGGTGTCGTCCCGACAGCCGACGTCCCGCATGCAAACCTCCGAGGCTGCGCCTCGGCGAACGGCCGCGGCAACACGTGACGAGCCGTCCCACTTTGAGCCCCCCGGTACGCCCATCCCGTCGCGCGAGTCTGAGACACTCCCCGCCCGGACGTAGGTGGTTCGACGCCCCGTAGCTTCCAACGATTGTAGTTGGCACCTTCGGGCCATCGACACAGCTTCAGAGCCCTTCGACGAGGGGGCGTGAGACGAATGCTCCATGGGAGAGTTCTTCAGCAAGCTACTGGACACCTCGGACTTTCCTGCACGCTGGCACTGTGGCAACTGGAGCGATGGCCACGGTTGGTTGCACATCGCCTCCGACGTCGCGGTGTTCCTCGCCTACATGGCGATCCCCATCGTGCTCGCCTTCTTCATCATCCGACGCCGCGACTTGCCGTTTCCGCGGATCTTCTGGATGTTCGTGGCGTTCATTGCGTTTTGCGGCCTCAGTCACCTCGTCGAGGCATACATCTTCTGGAATCCGATCTATCGCGTCTCGGCCGTGCTCAAGCTCTTCACCGCGGTGGCGTCGTGGGCCACCGTCGCCGGCTTGCTCCGGGTGATGCCGCGGGCGGTCTACTGGAGATCACCCGAACAACTGGAGCGAGAAGTCGAAGCCCGCACCAGGGAGCTGGAGGACAACCGGGCCGAGCTTCATCGGGTCAACCTCGATCTCACCCACGCCAACGAAGACCTCCAGCAGTTCGCCCGGTTCATCTCGCACGACCTTCAGTCTCCACTTCGCGCGATCGGGGCCTTCGTGGACATCCTGCGGGAGCGGCTCGACGACTCGATGGAGCAGGAGGATGTCGAATATGCGGAGCACATCACGGGCGGGGTGGAGCGGATGAAGGCACTGCTCCAAGACCTGCTGCTGTACACCAGGACCGAACGAACCGGCCGAATGGAGTGGATCGACCTCGGGTCGGTCACGCGTTCATTGGTCGAGGGAATCCAAGTGGCGTCGGCGGGAACCTCCCCCACGGTCGAGTATGGAGACCTCCCCAGGGTGTTCGCCCACGAGGTCGGCATTCGCCAGGTATTGCAGAACCTCGTCGAGAATGCGGTGAAGTTCTCGGGCTCGAGCCCGGCTCGAATCCACATCTCGGGCCGAACCACGGAGGAAGCCTGGGAGATCGCGGTCCGCGACGAGGGCATCGGGTTGGACACGCGCTATGCCAAGCGGATCTTCGAGCCGTTCCAGCGGCTGCACCTTCGAGAGGAGTACGAGGGCACGGGGATCGGACTGTCGATCGTCCGCAAGATCGTCCAGATCCACGGCGGCGAAATTCACGTGGAGTCCTCCCCGGGCCAGGGCGCGACATTCACGTTCACCATCGCGCGACCGACTGACAACGACACCTCCGGGGGCTCCGCTTGAAGATCATCCCCTCGGTTCTCCTGGTCGACGATGATGTCTCGGACCTGGTGTTGTGCGAGCTGACGCTCGGGCGGACGAAGCGTTTTCCTCGCACGTTCCGCGCTCGAACGGGCGAGCAGGTGCTGGCACTGTTCACCCGAGCGGCCCAGTCGAGCGACCCTCCGCCGGAACCGTTCCCGCCCGACCTGATGTTCGTCGACGTTCACATGCCCGCGATGACCGGGCTCGAGCTGGTGGATGAGCTGCTGCGGCTACGCACCGCGGCCATCGTTCCCGTTTTGCCACCAATCGTGATGCTGTCGGCGTCGCTCGACCCCCGCGAGGAGGCCCGGGCCGTGGCCCACCCGGCCGTGCTCGAGTACATGGCCAAGCCCATGCGGGTGGATGCCGCCAACAGGCTCGCCGATCGCCTGGGCCGCGAGATCGGCTCGTAGCGGTAGCGCGCCCGATGCCCCGACGGCAGCCCTACGGGTCGCGCCGCAGGTCGTCGATGCAGATTCGATGATCGACGCCGCCGACCTCGGTACATCGACACGCCTCGGTCGTGTCGTCGCAAGGACGCACACAGCGAGGATCGGCATCGGGCTGCCCGATGCACACCGCGCTCGCCGAGCAATCGAGACTCCCGCGGCACACCCCGCCCGGCACCGCGTGGCCATCGAGGGCGCAACGAAACTCGGGGCCCTGATCGCCCGAGTAGCGACGACAGCTCATCGCCTCGGGACAGCCGCCTTCCACCAGCTCACAGCTGCACCCTGGCCCAAACGAGCACGGGTGCCAGGCGCGGCGCAGCGCCAGTGAGCGCCGCATGAGCAGCGCCTGCTCCTGCGTGAAGCTCGAGCGGCAATTGGGATAGTAGCCCATCAGGTTGGTGGGGTCGGGCGAGGCTCCGTCGTCACACGTCACCATGCACTCCACACTGGTCGTGCACGCGGTCGGCCCCGGGTCGCGCGGCGTGTCGCACAGACCATCGTCTTCGATGGTGCACGGCTCCTGGCACGCACGTGCTTCGTCATCGCCCGGATCGATCGACACGATCGCCGTGAAGTGATCGGCGTGGGTGTGGCAAAGGCCGAGGAAGTGCCCCAGCTCGTGGGCGAGCGTCGTGGGCCAGCGGCGCTTGGCCACCGCGACCAGGCCCAGCGGCGGCTGAGGGCCCCGTACCCGTCGGTGACCACCGCACATCCCGTTGGGTACCGTCGACAGGCCAGGGCGGGGGACGCCGTCGACGAACAGGCGATCGGTGAACACCAGCGGCACATAGAAGCTCTCGCGAACACCGCTGAGCGTGCCGCTGCGGACGAGGTCGTCGAGCTCGGTGTCTTCGAGTTCGAGCCACTCGGGGCGACGCAGCTCGATCACGTCGGCCAGCCGCAGCTCGATCCCGAAGTCGTCGGTACGCGCGAACGAGGCACGCAGTTGCTCCACCGCCGCGTCGATGTCGTCCCGGCTGTAGCTGCGGCCCCCTCCGCTATCGGTGACGACGAACGCCACCAGATCGACCGGAGCACACTGACCCGACTCGTCGATCCACCCGTCGAGGTCGTTGTCGACCCCATCACAGACCTCATCGGTCGCAGCCGGAGGACAGCCGCACATGTCCCCGCAGTCCTCGACCGGTATCGGTGGCGGCAGCTGCAGGCACCGCACATCTCCGCCGCCCGGGGGTGGTCCGCAGATCCCCCCGAAAGCGCGGCAGTCGACCTCGGTGCGCTCGCCCTCCTCGCATACCAACAGCCGCACCCCGGCGCAGCGCGGTGGCTCCGCGGCCGGATCGCACTGGCTGCCCTCGACGCGGCAGGCCGGCCCGGACTCGGTGGTCACGCAGCGCCGGCCCAGCGCACCGCAGTCGATGGCGTAGGGCCGACCTCCGTCGCAGCCGCGCGCGACATCGCCATCGCAGCGACCGACGACCGTCTCGCCTTCGCAGTCGCGGGTGGCGGGCGGATCACACAGGCCAGCACGACACAGGCCGGCCCCGCACTCCTGCGCCTGGGCGTAGACGACCCCGCAGCTGTCGACCCACCACGCATCGCCATCGACACATCGCCGGTCGGCCTCGGGCGTGCATCCGGGCGCGGGCTCGACGGTCTCGCGCGGTCGCCAGACCCGAGGCTCGGCCTCCGCCACCGATTCGGTCACAGGCGGTGACGAGGCCGGTGCAGACCGCTTCCTCCGGGTTGGTTCCAGTCCCCAAAGCCACCACGCCAGCGCGCCCGTGATCAGCAAGACCAGCGCGGGGCGCCAGATCCACCCCAGTACTCCGCGGGCAGAGGACAGGGGGGATCGGTGGGGCACAGCCAGCGACTAGTTGGGCGCGGGCATGCAGCCGTCGAATACGTACGCGCACTGCTGCAGGTTGCAGCCCAGGTTGCCCATGCCCATGCCCAGGCTGGCACACGTCTCGCCGCCAAAGTCGATGCCGTCGCAGTCCTCGGGGCCCTGCTGGATGCCGTCGCCGCAGATCGAGCACTCGGAGGTGTCGTACAGGCAGTCCCGTCCGCAGGTGACGTCACCGGCCTGGAAGCCGAGTGCGACGCAGGTGACCTCTTCGGGAACCGAGCCCTCGCAGTCCTCCGCCAGGTCGATGACCTCGTTGCCGCAGATGAAACAGCCGAGCAGGTTGTAGTCGTCGCAGGTGAGCAAGCAACCGAGCTGACCGCCCTCGAAGCCGAGCGACTCACAGGTCTCACCGCTGAGCTGCGCGAGGTCGCACACCTCGTCGGCCTCGATGACGTTGTTGCCGCACGAGGCGATGGCGGCCGTGGTGCTGTCGCCTCCTTCGCCCGTGGACGAGTCGGCGGCCGCGGTGCTCCCGCTGTCCATGCTGCCGGAGGAGGAGGTCACCTCGGGGTCGGTGGTGGTGGTCCCCGCAGGCGGCAGACCCGAGCTCGAAGTCTCGGGGTCCGCCGTCGTGGTGTTGCTCCCTGAGGTGTCATTGCCGCCCGGGATGACGGGGTCGTCGGCCGGGCAGGCCGTCAAGAGAATTATCGTAGAGGCAACCGAGCACAGCCGGGAAAGGAACGCCATGGGCCGAACAATAGCGCGGCCCGTCCCTTCATGGAGCATCGTGGGGGCGCAGGGCTCGTGATCGGGGCCAATACAGGGGCAGTCCATGCGGCTGAATGGCCGCAGGGCGCCTCCGCCATCGGTCGATGTTCGCGCTACGCTGCCGCCGATGCCCCTGCCCCCCGCCTTGCGGTTGCGCCCGCCTGGGCCCTTCGACGCCGAGATCCGTCCTCCAGGCTCCAAGAGCCTGAGCAACCGTGCACTACTGCTTGCGGCTTTGGCGGACGGGCGATCCACGCTGAAGGGCATGCTCGACGCCGAGGACACCCAGCACATGCGAGCGTGCCTCGGTGCCCTCGACGTCGACGTGCATGAGGGCTCCGACGGCGTTTTGGAGGTCCACGGGCACGCAGGACGGTTCCGATCGCCTCCACCGGTCCCCACCTTGGATGTGGGTACCGCAGGCACCGTCGCCCGCCTGTTAGGGGCCGCACTGGCGGCCAGCCCGGTCCACGTGGTGCTCGATGGCAGCGCCCGCATGCGGGAACGGCCTATGGCTCAATTGTTGGGGGCCTTGGCTCAACAGGGTGCTCAGCTCCGTTTTCGGGGCGAACCCGGGCTTCTTCCCGTCGAAATCGGTCCGAACGACGAGCCCTTGCGGGGCGGCGAAATCCGCCTCGAGCGGCCGGCCAGCTCCCAGATCGTCAGCGGGCTCGTGATTGCCGCAGGCCTGGCTAAAACCCCTACCCGCATCGTCCTCGAGCGAGGGACACCTGCCAAACCCTATGTCGACATGACATTGGCGGTTATGGAGGCCTTTGGCGGCCGCGCGAGCTGGGAGGGTGACGACGTCCTCGTGATCGAACCCTCACGGTTTTGCCCTATCGACTACGTGGTGGAACCCGACGCTTCCGCGGCCAGCTATCCATTGGGGTTGGCTTCCCTCTACGGCGGGCGCTGCCGGGTGCCGGCCCTCGGCCGCGCCAGCCTGCAGGGCGACGTGCGGTTCGCCGATGTTCTCGAGCGCATGGGAGCCCGGGTCAGCCAAGGCTCCCACGAGACCACTGTCGAGGGAACCGGCACCGTGGAGGGCGGCGACTTCGACCTGACCGACATGCCCGACATGACCCTGACCTTGGCCGCGCTGGCGTTGCGGGCTCGGGGGTCCACCCGGATCCGCGGCGTGGAGATCTTGCGACACCACGAGAGCGACCGACTCGCGGCCGCCGCTGCGGAGCTGCGCAAACTCGGCGCCACCGTCGTCGAGCAACCCGACGGCCTGGACATCGAGCCCCCGGCCGATGGCCCACGACTGGGGGTCGAGGTGGACACGTATCGCGACCACCGCATGGCCATGGCGTTCAGCCTCGTAGGCGACGTCGTGGTTCGTGATCCAGCCTGTGTGGGCAAAACCTGGCCTGAGTACTTCTCGGTCCTGCGCAAGCTCGGTATGGTGGTCGGCAGCGCGTGATGAAGCCCGGCGAGACCATCACCGTGATGGCGGAGACCCTCTCCCGTCACGGAGATGGCGTGGCCCACCACGAGGGCTGCGAGGTGCACGTGGCCGGCCTGCTGCCGGGTGAGACGGGCGACGTCGAGCTCGACTACGTCAGCAAGCAACGGCCGCGTGCGCACGGCACCGCCATCCAGCGCCGCAACACGCACCCCGGCCGCAGGCCCGCCCCGTGCCCGCACCATGGCCGGTGCAACGGCTGTCCCCTCATGGAGATGGACCTGCCCAGCCAGCACGTGCTCAAGCGCGAGGAACTGGCTCGGGAGTACGGGGTGGAGGTCGACCGACTGGTCGTTCTCGACGGCGGCGGACAGCGGTATCGCTGGTCGGCCAAGCGCGTGGTCCATGGCGAGCCCGGCTCCTTGATCCTGGGCAGCTACATGCGAGGCACCCACAACGTCGCCGACATGACCGGCTGCCTCGTCGACCATCCCGATGTCGTCCGCTGCGCCAACGAGCTGGTCGAGCAAGCCAACGCCATCGGCGTGGAGCCCTTCGACGAGCTCAACGAGCAGGGCGACCTTCGCTACGCATGGTTCAAGACCGATGGTCGCGGTCAGGTGCTGCTGACCCTCATCACCGCCGAGCCCCGCTCCGCCTCGATTCACGCGCTGGTCGAGCGCTTGTCGGTCCCTGCGGGGATTGCCTGGGGCATCAACTCCACCCGCGGCAACGACCTTCGCGGCACCTCGCTACGCCCGCTGCTCGGCCGCCAGAGCCTGACTCTGGAGATCGCGGGCGTCGAGTTCCACTGCGGCCCGCTGGGCTTCTTGCAGCCCAACCCCGCCGCGATCGCACTGGCCTACTACGATCTGGTGCACGTGCCGGCCGGAGGTTCTCCCCATGGTCGGCTCGCGCTCGATCTGTATGCGGGGGCAGGGGTCACCACCGCACTGCTTCGCGAGCGGTTCGCTGAGGTCGTGCCCTGCGAGTCGTACCCCGAGAGCGCCCGTCAGCTCGGCATCGAGCCCCAGCTCGTCGAGGAGTTCCTCGCCAAGATCCTCGCCCAGCCCCGGAGCAACGCCCTCCACCCCGACCTCGTCGTCGCCAATCCACCGCGCGGTGGTCTGGGGCCCACGGTGTGCGGGCAGCTCAACCAGCTGCGAGCGTCTCGGCTGCACCTGATGAGCTGCAACCCCCGTTCGTTGCGCGATGACCTCGCCCGACTGACGGGGGCCGACGGGGGCTACCGTCTGATCCAGTCCCGCGCGTTCGATACGCTGCCGCAGACCGCTCATATCGAGGTGGTCGCGTGGTTGGTCGGCAAGTAGCAGGCACGGTCGATCCTCCCGCGGTTGGCGTGCTCGCTCGATGAGCCCGTCATGGCACCCATGGCCCGCGCGCACGCACGGCGCCCAGGTCCAGTGCGCGCGGTTGGAGTGCAGTGCTCAGATGCAAGCGATGCCCATCGACGGGTAGGATTGGCCGACCGTCTCTCAGGTCGTGCCCATGCCCAAGCGCAGCGACTCTTCGGCGCCCATGATCGTGGCCCTGCTCATCGCCGCCGCGGTGGTGCTCGTCATCGTCTTCGGGTCGCGGCTTTGGGGCGAAGATGCAGCGGAACTGCCTCCCGCGCCCGCACAAGCCCCCGCGGAGGCCTCGCTCGATGGCGTGGATCTGCGAGCCGTGCACGCACAGCTGCTACCGGCGTGGATCAGCGCACGGTCTCAATCGGGCGCCGAGCTGCTGGAGGAACGAGCCTTCGAAGCGCTCGACGCCGAGCTGCGCCCCAACCCCGCGCTGGCCCAGATGATGGCCGAGCTTCGCGAGCACACCACGCCCACGGCGTTGCGGCGCGAGCCCGATCGCCAGGCGGCCATGGCGGTGGTTCGGCGCTGGAACGAGCACCTCGATGAGGCCGAGATCCCGTACCTCCTGCGGGCCAACATCATCGCGTCCGGGGAGGTCATTCAATTCTATACGCTCTCGTGCGAGGTGATCGCCGATGCAATGGTCGAGGTGGGATCCGGTCGACATCGCGTTCGCTACGTTCGCCGTGTCGATCGGCTCAACCTCCGCGAGACCTACCTGGGCATGGTGCGCGAGCAGGAAGAAGGGGTCATCATCATCCTCGATGAGGTGGCCAAGTTCGCGACCGACGAGGTCTGGCCGCTGCTGACCCCGCCGTCCAAGAGCCACCCGCGCGACGATCTCCACGCCGCGTTTGGACCTTCGGTCACCGCGGAGGCGCTGGCCTCACTATCCTCCGAAGACGCTCGATTGCTGCAGAGCACGGCATCGGCCCGCCAAGCGTTGGTCAATGCCGTGATGGCGATCGGCGGACGAGCGAGCTGCGGCTCACAGTTTCGAATCGTGACGACACCCTGGAACGGGTACGACGCGCCCACGCTCGCGCTGATCCGCCAGGCCGTGGGCCTGGGCGCTTCGCACTGTCCACAGGTGACCGCCGATGAGCTCGATGCCATCGAGCGAGCCTCGACCACACTGCGCTCGACGCCGTCGTTGCGACCTGCCGTCGAGGCCCTGTGTGCCTGGGCGGCACAGCCGATGGTCGTGCACGAGGCCCGCCATGCCGCCGACCTGCAGCAGGCCACGACCGCACGGGAGCGGACCTGTCTGTGGTGCGGGCCCAACGACCCGGAGCAGGCCCGCGTGGAGCTGTCGGCGTACATGGCCGAGCTGGCATGGACCGACAGCCCTGCCCTGGCCTTGTTCCAGGCCTGCGAGGCGGTGTCTCAGGACCAGGGCGCCGGCCATGGCGAGGCCCTCGAGGTGATCACCGAGCGTACCGACCACGGGTGCACCGAGGGAGCACTGTCGGGCGCCGCCGAGATCATGCGTGCGCTGGAGGTCAGCGGCTTCGGTCGCTCGGACCCGATCTCGTTCGTCGGGGAGTACCCCGAGCGCGTGCCGGTCGACGATCTGCGCCGCGGCGGATGAGCACGGCTCCGTCCATCGACTGCGGTCATCCTGGACGTCCCGGTACCGGTGGCCGAGGTCAGCCCAAGGCTCCGCGGCTGAGACTCACCGTTGCGTGCGCCCCACCGCGCTCCACCGCCAACGCACGGCAAGAGAGTCGCGCCCCCCGTGCGTCTCCGCCGTGGGCGACAAAGCCCGTCCCACCGCGCTCGCCGCGGCATCCCATCGTTGCCCGACGTCTTCGTCGGCGAC
>JAHZJA010000958.1 GCA_022601155.1 Deltaproteobacteria bacterium
GCCCGAGCAGATCGAGCGCCTGGATGCCCGTGGTGCCCTCGTGGATGCTGTTGAGTTTTTGGTCGCGAAGCCACGCCTCGGGCAGATACTCGCTGGAGTATCCGTAGCCCCCGTGGATCTGCAGCGCGAGCGCGTTGGCGTCGAACCCACGCTCGGCGGGAAAGCTCTTGGCGATGGGGGTGATGAAATCCAGCAGCGCCGCCGCACGCTCCCGCTCGGGCCCATCCCCATGCGCGGCCACGTCGGCCCACCGTGCCGCTTGCATCACCAGTGACAGCCCTCCTTCGACGATCGCCTTCTGGCGCAGGAGCATCCGCCGAACATCGGCGTGCTGGGTGATCGCGACCGGCGGCTGCGCGGGATCCTTGACCCCGATGGGGCGCCCCTGGGGCCGGCCGCGCGCGTAGAGCAGCGACTGGTGATACGCGACCGACGAGGTCGCCACCGCGTTGAGACCCACCATGATGCGCGCCTCGTTCATCATCTGGAACATGCACGCCAGGCCGCGGTGTTCCGGACCCACCAACCAGCCGTGGCAATCATCGCGCTCTCCGAAGGACAGGGCCAGGCTGGGCAGCCCACGCCAGCCGATCTTGTGGATGGCCCCCGCCACGCTGACATCGTTGTCGATCCAGCCTCCGTCCTGCTCGCGCCGCTGGGGCACGGCGAACAACGAGATCCCCGCCGTCCCTGCGGGTGCGCCCTCGATGCGCGCCAACGTCATGTTCACCACGTTGTCGGTGATGCCGTGGTCCGAGGCCGAAATGAAGATCTTCGCGCCCGAGATGCGGTAGTGCCCGTCGCCCGTGGGCGTGGCCTTGGTCGTCACATCGGCCAGGCTCGAGCCCGCCTGGGGCTCCGTGAGCGCCATCGTTCCGGTCCACCGCCCCTCGAGCATCGGCTCCATGAAGCGCTCGCGCAGTTGCTCGCTACCGAATGCCTCGAGCAGATGTGCCGCCCCTCGGGTGAGCCCGACGTAGCCAAAGGCGCTGAGGTTGCCCGCCATCAAGTAGGCATCGGCCGCGGTGGAGACCAACAGCGGCAGCGACAAGCCACCCACAGACTCGGGGCGCGTGACCGCCAACAGACCCAGGTCGACCATGCGCGGCCAGATCTCGTGCATCACCGCGTGGGCGCGAACTCGGCCGCCCTCGAGCTTGGGGGGATTTTCGTCCATGACGCGGTACGCGGGCCACAGAGCCTCGCGCGCCAGCCGTCGGGCGCTGCTCACGAACAGCTCGAAGGTCTCGCGGTCGTGCTCCGCGAACGCGGGCAGCCCGGCGAGCGCCTCGGCATCGTGGACGTCGTACAGCAGGAACTCGATGTCTCGATCATCGACCAGCGGGTTCGCCTCGGACATGAACGCTGGGATAGCACGACCACCCCAGCCAGACCCGAGGGGCGTGCGACTACGCGACAGCAGGGTTCCGCAGCCGAATCGCAATGTTGCGGGCGTAGCGTTCGTAACCCAGCCTCCGCGCCAGCGCGACGGCGGGAAGGTTGGCCTCGAGCGTCTGATAGAGCACCACCTCGCCCCGGCCGAGTGCACGCTCGGTCACCGCGGAGACGACCGCTCGGCCCAGGCCGCGGCCCCGCGCCTGCGGGTGCGTCACCACTCCGGGGTCGCACACCCCGGGCGCGTCCTCGCGCATCGCGGCCATCGCCAGGATCTGGCCATCGTCGAACGCAGCCATGATCTCCCCTCGAGCAGCGCCGGGACGCAGGTCGATCGCACCGTGTTGCCACTGCTGGGCTTCGATGGCGCTGCGGAAGACCTCGATCGCGGGACCATCGGAGGGTTCGAGCGGGCGCACCGAGTCGGACGGCGCTGACACGAAACGCTCCGCGGTCACTGCCCCGAGAAACGTCGGTCCGATCGTCGTATCGACGTCGTCGCCGAACAGCGCCTCGGGCAGCGAAGGATCATGCACGCTCGATGCCGTCGCCGAGCGCAGCGACCGTGCAACGGTCTCGGCCCAATCGGCCGGCACCGAGACCACCGCGCACGCGTGGCGTACCCAGATCCAGACCCCACGCCAGTCTCCGAGCCGAGCGTGCGGCACGGTGGTGACCCCCGCCCCGCGCAACGTCGCCTCGGGTACACCAAGGACTGCGGCCCAGTGCCGATCGAAGGGCGACCAGCGATCCGGTGTCGGCATTCGCCTCCGCCTACGACCCTAGAACCGAGCGCTGAAGACCACGCCGACCTGCCCGCGACCCACGGTCGGAGCAAGCGCCGTCGCACGCTGCCTCCGCCGTCGGGCATCCACGCTGAGCAGCACCGCGCCCGTCACCGCGTAGACACCAGCCACGATGCCCGCGCCGATGCCGAGTCGATTCATCGACTGTTGGCGGGACTCGTTGTTGGAGCGGCCGGCATCGGCGGCCTGCTGCAGGCCGACCACGGTCGGTACCAACGCCGCGCCCGCCACTCCCAGCGACAGCAAGCCAGCGCGAAACAGCAGGCGCTCATCGGAGGTGCGGCGTCGAGGATCGACCACGGCCTCTCGCGGAGGCACATCGCTGCCGACGATCTTGGCGGCTGTCGCATCGGCCGCGCCCGCCTGGGGTCGAACCTCGATTGGTTCACCACCCTCGGGCTTCGCGGCCTCGCCCTCCTCGGGGGTCACTCCTTCGGCCCGAGCCTCGGTGCCCGGCGTCGTTGCCTCGGTGGCGTCGGCGGGGGTCGAGTCGTCACCGGGCTGTGCACCCGCAGGCGTGCCCTCCGTGCCCGGCGTCGCGTCACCACTGGAGGTCGTCGTCTCGGTCTCGGTCTCGGGCGTCGCCGCGGCGTCGGGAGCTGCGTCACCGCTCGGTGCGGGTTCGGTGCTCGAGCCATCGGTCTGCGAGCCCTCCGGTGACGGCGTCGAAGCCTCCGGAGCGGCGTCGCCCGCATCCCCGGACGCGGCGTCGGGCTCGACGCTCTCGGGTGCGATCACGACCGCGCTCGCCATCGACATCGCGAGAGCCGGCACTGCTGCCGTTGCCACGCCGACCCCCACCACAGGGATCAACAGGCACTGCGCATATCGCGGGAGGACCATGCCGCCGGAAGCGTAGCCCGAGCCCTCGGGGCCGCAAAGCGCTGTGCCACACATCGACATGGGACGATCCCTTACGCCGGGGACACGTTCCGAGCGAGGTATCGGAGATCTGGCCCAAGGCGGTGTCCAATGCGGGCCTAGTCTGCTGTTTGGTCCCCTTCAGGAGCCCGAAATCCGTGTCCCGCGCGCCTCGTCCCCTCTCCTTTGCCCCCAGCCTCTCGTCATGCGGTGCTCTCGCCGCCCTCCTCGTTGTGACCGCCTGCCCGGGCGACAGCGGCAACGGGGCCGATGGAAACTCGGGGATCATCACCGCCGGTGGAGCCACCGAGGGCACCGCCGGCACTGCCGACACGGGGGGCAGCGCCGACGGAACGGGCAACGGCTCGGGCGCCGTCGCCTGCGAAGATGCCTGCGAGGACGGAACCTGTGTCGACGATGTGTGCTGCCCGACCGAGCAGGTCTGCGACGTGCAGTGCTGCGGCGGCGGGGAGGTGTGCTCGTTCCAGCAGTGCGTGGTGCCGGGCGACGAGTGCGTCGACGCGAGCGAGCGCCCCGACGACCACTACTGCGAGTACTCGCTGGGCGAACCGGGCGAAGGCGGCGGCAAGGGTATGTGCGCCGGAGGGGCGTCGCTGGCCACGGGCAACTGCCTGCCCGAACCTCCAGAGTGCCCGGCCGGGGTCGAGCCCACCGAGGGTGAGGACATCGATTGCCTCCCGCAGTGCGAGGTGATCCCCGAGACCAGCTTCGAGCCCGTGCTCAAGTACCACTGGGATCTGGGCAACTCGATGATGGCGCCGATCGTGATCCAGCTGGACGACGACAACTGCGACGCGATCGTCGACGAGCGCGACATCCCCGAGATCGTGTTCTCCACGTTCCTCGGCAGCGACTACAACAACAACGGCACGCTTCACGCGATCTCGATCGTCGACGGTCAGGTGGTCGACAAGTGGAGCGTCAATCCGGCCACCGATCAGATCCAGCCCGGCCGCTCGATCGCGGCCGGCAACATCGACGGCAATCCCGGCAACGAGATCGTCACCTGTACCAACACCAACCGGGTCCGCGCCTTCAATGCGGACGGCAGCGAGCTGTGGGTCTCGGAGTACGCAGGCGGCTGCTTCATGCCCTCCATCGCCGACATCGACCAAGATGGCGCGGTGGAGATCATCGAGCAGGGGGCGATCATCGATGGCGCCACGGGCATGACCGAGGCGACATTCGCCGCCCAGTTCTCGGTGGTCACGTCCGATGTCGATGGCGATGGACAGCTCGAGGTGGTGGGACCGCGCTTCGTGTTCGATGCCAACGGCAACCAGATCGCCGATGTCGGCATCACCGGGGAGCACGCTGCAGCGGCCGATTTCGACGGAGACGGGGCCGCGGAGATCGCCGTGATCGACACGACCACCCACACGCTGTATCTGTGGCGCGTGGATCCGGCCGCGCCCAACGGAGCCGCCATCATCCGCCAGGACATCAACATCAACGGCGCGCTGGGTGCCTGCAACGGAGGCACCGGGGGCGGTCCCCCGACCATCGCCGATTTCAATGGCGACGGCACGCCCGACGTGGGCGTCGCGGCCGGGGTGGGCTACGCCGTGTTCGACGGGGCCGCCCTGATGAACCCCGCGGTCGCCAATGCGGAGACGCTGCTGTGGATCACCCCCGCGCAAGATTGCTCATCGCGGCGCACGGGCTCCTCGGTGTTCGACTTCGACGGCAACGGCAGCGCGGAGGTGGTCTATGGCGACGAGCAGTACCTGCGCATCTACGATGGCGCTACGGGCTCGGTGGTCCTCCAAGAGTGCAACACCACCGGGACGCTCGAGGAGTACCCGTTGGTGGCCGACGTCGACAACGACGGGCATGCCGACATCGTAGTGATCAGCAACGACTACCACGGCATCGTGTGCCCCGACGATGGCTCACAGCAGCGAGGCCTGCGGGTGTTCGGCGACGATCAGTGGGTGCGGACACGACCGGTGTGGAACCAGCACGCCTACCACGTGACCAACGTGGAGGAGGACGGCACGATCCCCACGGTGGAGACCGCCAACTGGACGGTGGAGGGGCTCAACAACTTCCGACAAAACGTGCAGCCCGAGGGGGAGTTTGCTGCGCCCGACCTGGTGGCCACGGTGATTGGGATCTGCACGCCGACCGAGTTCGGCGTGATCGCTCGCGTGCGCAACCTGGGCCGAGCTGCCGTTCCCCAGGGCGTGCCCATTGGGTTCTACGAGGGTGACCCCAGCGCGGGTGGAACTCCGCTCGGCAGCGCGCTGACGACCAAGATCCTCTACCCCGCCGAGGCCGAGGACGTGACGCTGCTGCTGCCCGACGCCAGCGCGGCGCTGATGGCTGGTGAGGCCGAGGTGTGGGTGGTCGTCGACGACGGTCCGGGCGATCACCCTTGGCAAGAATGTCGCACCGAGAACAATCGGGCCCACGCCCCGATCCTCTGCGACGTCGCAGGCTAGCCTCCACCACCGCGCCGGGGCTGGTGGGGCACGCCGCCCCACCGGGGCATCGGCGGGTTTTGCGTTCCGCTTACGAATCGCGGCCGCCCGAGACTCGTCTATCCATGCGTGTCGAGGTTCGTGCTTGGTCTGCTCGCGGGGGTCACGGTGGCCGCCGCCACCGGTGTGACCACCGTCGCGGTAGCACGCGAGCGCGGCTGGGCCCTGCCGGGGCTCCGCGGCATCGAGCGCGAGCCAGGACCCGTCACCGTGGTGCTCCATCGCGATGGTGGACGGGTCGATGCCGCCCGCACCGACGACCCCGCCCGGCGCCTGTCTGGCATCTTGGAGCGCCAGCAGATCGCCTCCGCCACGCTGCCCGGATTTCGCGGCACCGATGCCCAGTGGACCGCGCTCCACCGCTGTGTTCGCGAGCGCTTCGACGGCTTCGCGGTGCGTATCGTCGACACGCCCCCCGCCACCGGTTCGTACACCCTCGCCTACGTCGGCGGCACGCCCGATCTGCTGGGCTACCCCGACACGGTGGGAGGCATCGCGCCGCACGCCGACCGCGTGCTCGAGAACTCGATGCTGTTCGTGTTCCAGCCGCCGGGCGTACCTGCCCGCGCGCTGTGTGAGACGGTCGCACACGAGATCGGCCACACCCTCGGCCTCGACCACAGCCGCGACTGCACCGACATCATGAGCTACGAGTCGTGTGGTCCCAAGGAGTTCCGCGACCACGGGACGACCTGCGGCGAGTGGGAAGACCGAACGTGCGAGAGCGGCGAGGTCGCCCAGAACACGGTCGCCCGCATTGCCGCCGCCGTGGGTCGCCAGCCGTCGACCGCGGTGCCCGAGACCGCGCCGCCTCCCGCCCCGCCCTCCACGGTCGTGGCGCGCCGCCCCTCACTCGAGATCCGCCGCTCGGCGAAGGCTGTGGCCGGCCAGCCATTCTCGGTGGTGGTGGACGTCGGTGATGCCGATGTCGAGCATGTCGACTTGTTCTGGTATGCGCGTCGAGGCCAGCGGCTGCGCTGCGGCGAGGCCGGGCCGGTTCCGTTCTCCTGCCGACGCGATGGATCGATCATCACCTTCACGCTGACCAACGAGGGCCCCGGAGCCCGCAAATTCGTCGTACGCACCACCGACTCGCGGGGCCGACTCCACCGAACGCCGGGATACCGGGTGAGCTTCGAACGCGCGGGCTAGGCTCGACTTTGGCGGTTTTCCATGGGCCACAACGCCGTCAGCGGCAGCTGCCTGGCGAGGCTGCGCTTCGAAGGCGCATCGGGTCATGCGTCGAGGAGCGAAAACACTGCCAC